>JBFJXU010000030.1:0-14133 GCA_041622975.1 Thermoplasmatota archaeon | reverse complement strand
GGTCGGGGAGCGTCATCTGCTGGGGGGCAGGGATACGCACGTGGCCGTCCAGGCTTGATTCGAAGCGCCAGTCGATGCCAAGGAGTTCGAGGGGTTCTTCGCCGTTGGCCTTGTTGACGGGGCTGTAGAAGAAGTTGAAGTTGAACACGGGGCCGATGATGTATTCCTCGATGCGTGCCGTTTCTAGGGCGGGTTCATCGATGACGCCCGCCTTGATGAGTTTCTGCGCCTTCTCGTGGAATTCCTCGGTGCTGGCGCAGGTGAAGAAGCCGCGTTCCAGGGGCTTCTGGGAGTGATGCAATTTGACGATCGAGAGTTGCTCGATGTCGTTGTAGTGGTCGATCTTCTTGGGGAAGGGCATGCCGGCCTTCTCCAAGAGCCAGTAGTAGTCCTGTTGCTCTTCGCGCTCCTCGGACCTTAGCAGGTTGCGGCTGCCGATCATGGGCACGGCGAAGTCATCCTCGCAGCTGTCAATGGAGCAGTACGAGGTCCAGGCCCGGTTGGGGACCCACACGGTGTTGCGGTCGCGCAACTTCTGCTGCTCCGCTTCGGCCATGATGCCGTCGTACTTCGGGTAAATCCAGACGTCGTCGACGCAGCCGCGGGTGCCGGCCTTGTTGGCGCGGAAGTACCGGTCGTACACTTCGTGGCGACCTTCTTGCGCGATGGCGATGTTGGGCAGCCCTTCGTCCTTGGCGCCGTCGTACACGTCCAGGCCGGAGTGACTGGCCACACAAGCGAGGCTCAGCGCCTTCGAATCGTAGGCTTCCACGGCGTCCTGCATGGCCTTTCGGTCAATCATGACAAGGCGGGCGACTCGGGGTCGATTTATGGGGGTGCCGGGCGGGGGGTACTCGTTGCGGATGTCATGCAAGGATTGTTGCACGCCCCGTCCAACTCCGTTTTCTAGTGGCGCGGGGTTTCACCTGTTATGCGCAGTGCCTCGTTAGTCATCCTGCTTATGCTTGCGGGATGCACGGCGCCGGAAGCAGAAATTGATGATGAATCAACGCCGCTCGCGGAACCCCAATTGGATTCACCCGCTGCGCCAGCGCCCCCCGACCCAATTGTCATTGACGCCTCCTGGCAAGGCATGGTCGCAGACCGCGTGCTGGCGTGTGAGTACTACGCGACCAATGACTGCTACGAGCAGCGGGTATCCACGCCCGATAACGACTGGATTGAGCCGTTCCCTGGCCACAATCTCTCATCGGCCCTGTTGCTGCTTGAATGGCAGGCCACTTCGCCGGCCACGGAGACGTTGACCTTCGGCTTCATGGTCATGGCGACAGATGGTCATTCAAACAACACTCACTTCGGCGAGTTGAGTGGCAAAAGCCCGTTGCAGTTTGACTTGCATAATCTCGACGTGCCCTTAGGCGAGGGCCAAGTGCTTCACGCCTACGTATACAACCCTGCAGTGAGCGAGCCGGTGGATCGAGCCTACGTGTACGCCTCGAAGGAACAATCGTTCACGGTGACGGGTGAAGTAGTGATTGTCCCCGCAATTTAGGACGCCGTTACAGTAGCGTCGCCACTGCCCGTGTCGATACCGATTCGGGTTCGAATGTCGCGGCTGTCGTAATTCTTGGTGCGGACATGGACGTCGTCTGCGTCCTGTGCCCCGACGGGCTCCGTGTCCGGTAGGTCGATCGTGATGTCGCCGCTGCCCGTGTCCACCCAAACGTCGTAGCCGAAACGGGCGGCGCCTGGGACTTGGATGGTCACATCGCCGCTGCCGGTATCTGCCTCGACTTCGCCGCCGCGGGGCGTGATGTCGAGGGTGATGTCGCCGCTTCCGGCGTCGGCGCGGACGTCATGGAATGTCAGGTCGCCGCCTGTGATGTCACCGCTGCCCGTGTCGAACTCGAGCGAGTCGCCTGCCATGTCGTTGGCTTGAATGTCGCCGCTGCCCGTGTCGAATTCGTAGTCCGCGCCGTCGGGGTAGTCGGCGTCGATGCGTGCGTGGCGGCTGTTACCAATGCTGACGATGCCACCACTGGGCGGGTTGTAGTCGTCGTACTCAATCCAGGTATCTACGTGGACTTGGCTGTGGATGATGTCGCTGTGTAGCACGTGCATGGTGTCGAGTGCTCGTCGGACTTCGTCTTCGCTGGGGCCGCGGGCCGTGAGTGTCACGACCACCGTGTACTCGGGCGCTCCTCCGCTCGCGCCGATGTCGCCACTTCCTGCGGCGGAGCGAAGCCGTCCACCGACGGACGGCCAGTCGTTACTGATGGTGTGAATGATGGTTCCCCGGTAGCCGCCGCTCGTGGGGTCGAGTGTGATGTCTGGGCCCTGCGTTTGCCAGTCAACTTCGCGTGCTCGTCCCTGTTCGGGGTGCTCCGCGCCATCTGGGATGCCGTCGTCGTCGGTGTCCGAGTCGTATGGGTCGGTACCAAGTTGCTCTTCGCGAGCATCGCTCAGGCCGTCGCCGTCGGAATCCAAATCAGCGCCATCCAGGCAGCCAGCCCCAACCACTGCGAATGCCAAGAGCAAGGCATGTATGCGCATGCGAGCGTATTCCGGGGCTGCTTCCTAAACGAACCGGGTCGCAAGCATGATAGCCTGAGGGCCTCAATGGTTTTCCCATGCGTATCATGGCTTTGTCGGCCATCATGGGAATGCTCCTTGCCGGGTGCACCGACCCCACGGAACCAGAGGAGGACCGTTTCGTGGGCACTTGCCCTGCCTGGACCCAGGGCCCGGATTCCATGGTGTTCACCATTGGGTTCCCGTTCAATGGCACTAAGGACCAGAAATCCGACAACATGACTTTGTTCCCGCTGCAACGTAATGACCGTCCCCTTGACCGCATTGTCCTCGATTTCGCGGCAGTGGGCGTGCAGGATGCTCGGGTGGAAGGTCGCGTGACGCACTTGGAATCCGGCGACCGTTTGCTGGTCCGCGATTTCCGGTACGGGCCTGACCAAGCAGCCAAGCAAGCAGTCAGCATCATCACATTCGCGGGCAACCAGGAGAACCTGACGTTCTTCGTGGACCTAGCACCCATCACCGGTGACGCCGAGCCTTCCGGGATTCGCATTGATTGGACGATTACGCGCAACTTGGATGGTGACCCCGAAACCCCGAGTGGTGCGGCCTTCAATTACGAAGCAACTCCTTGGTACCGCGTCTGCGGCGCCTAAGTCCCGCATCAAATCTTGGGCAAACTGAAACTGAATGTGGCCCCCATGCCTGGTCCCGGGCTAACGCACCACATCCGTCCTCCATGGGCTTCGATGAGGCCCTTGCTCACAAACAAGCCAAGGCCTGCGCCGTGGCGCACGTAGCGGATCTCTGGGTGGACTTGGCAAAACGGCGTGAACAACCGTTCCACTTGTTCGGGCGTGAGGCCAATGCCTTCGTCATGAACGTGTACGAGTACCTCTGGTCCGCTACTTTTGGCTTCCACGCGGATGCGCTGGCCTGGACGGCTCATGCGTAATGCATTGCTGAGCAAGTGAAAGAGCACCTGGAGGATGCGGTTGGCTTCTGCTCGGACGGGCAGACGCTCCCGTGTCATATCCATAATCTTGATGCCTGCGCGGTCGGCTGACTCGGACATGGCGCGGATGGCGTCGCGCACGAGGTCGCGGGCATCCACTTCCTCCGGATGAACTTGCAGGCTGCGCGTTTGCAGGCTTGCCACATCAACAACGTCCTGCACGATGCGCCCCAGTTGCTCGTAGCCTTCCTCCAATTGGGCAACGGCGCGTCGCTGCTGCTCCGTGACATCGCCCAGCGAACCGTTGCGGAGGCTGTAGAACATGAGGCGCATCCTTGCCAACGGGCTGCCCGTCTCGTCACCGGACCCGAGGATGTCTCCCTTGAGCCGCTCGGCTTCCTGTAAACGGTCCAGTTCTTCCTTGCGACTGCGCGCCGCCTCCTGGGCCGCCATGGCGCGGCGACGCTCGACGGCGTACCGGATGCTCCGCGCCAAGGCGTCTCGGCCCACGCGCCCCTTGACCAGGTAGTCTTGGGCACCTTCCTGCACTGCTTGGATGCCCACCGATTCATCCTGGTTTCCAGTCAGGACGACAATGGGTTTGCCGGCTGCCTTCTCAAAGATGCCTTCCAGCGTGTCGAGTCCCTGCGAATCGGGGAGACCCAAGTCAAGGAGAATGACGTCAACGTCTGATGACTCCAGGGTAGCAATGCCTTGCTGGAGGCTACGTGCTACGTGGACGCGGAACTGGGCGTCCGAAACGTCGCGCAGTTCTTCCTGGATGAGTCTTGCATCCCCTGGATTATCTTCGACAAGCAGCAGCCGAATCTCGGTCACTTGCCGCCCCCTGGGAGGCGCACCGCATTGAACCAGAACTGTTCAATGGCCCGGATGGCATCCATGAAGGAGTCCAAATCCACGGGTTTGATGATGTAACAATTGGCGTGCAGGTCGTACGCGGCCTCGATGTCCCGCTTGGCTGACGAGGTGGTGAGGATTACCACAGGGATGCGTCGCAAGCGCGGGTCTGCCTTGATGGCGGCGAGTACACCGCGGCCGTCGAGTCGGGGGAGATTGAGGTCCAGGAGCACGAGGTCGGGCAGCGCGTCATCCTCTTGGCTGCGGAGGTAAGCAAGTGCTGCATCTCCGTCTTCCTCAACCATCAGTTCGTGCTCAAGTTCGCCTTCGCGCAGGGCTTCCTGCGTCAGGCGAGCATCGCCCGGGTTGTCCTCAATGAGGAGGATTCGGACGATACTGTCGTTCATGGCCTAGCCTCCTGCATGGGCCATGCGAGGTAAGCCGTGGCTCCCTCCACCCAGCATGCACCTCCGTGCACGTGAGCAATGCGGCGAGCGATGGTCAGGCCTGCGCCGACGCCGGGCCGTTCGGGATGGAGACGGCGGAATAGGTCGAATACTTGATCGCGGAATTGTTCGGGGATGCCTTCGCCTTCATCACGCACCACGATGACCAGGTTTCCCTTATCATCCACCTCACTTGAAACATTAATGGTTCCTTGGCCATGGATGACTGCGTTATCCAGCAGTGCGTGCAGGGCTTGGTCAAACTGGTTGGGGTCGGCCCAAACTGTTCCAGAGGCCTGACTTTGCAGTGGTCGTTCGCCGTTGGCCGATTCCGGTTGAATCCAGTCGACAACCGAGGCCGCCACATCGGTTTCCTTGCGTTCTCCACCGTGTGTTTCTACTCGGCTATATTCGAGGATGGCCGCAAGCATGTTGTTCATGCGGTTGGCACCGTCACGGGCCAAGTCAAGCAATTCCATGCCGTCCTCGCCCAACGCGTCTTCGTAGCGCCTAGCGATTAGCCCCAAGAATCCATCCACCATGCGTAACGGCTCGGGCAGGTCGTGGCTGACCACGTATGCCATACGTTGAAGTTCGTCGCTCATGAGGATGGTAGGTCGAATGTGAACGTGGAACCCTTGCCCGGTTCGGATTGTACGGAGAGATGTCCACCGTGACGGTCCACGATGCGCTGACAAATGGCCAACCCGATGCCCGTGCCAGGGATGCGGCGGCTATGAAGTCGTTGGAAGACCTGGAAGATGCGCTCTTGGTACCTTGGCTCGATGCCGATGCCTTCGTCGGCCACGTGGTAATGGCACCTGTCATCCAAGACTTCGCCCCAGATTCGAATCCGTGGGGGGCCGTCGGAGAACTTGATGGCATTGCCAATCAGGTTGTGGAATACCAGTTCCACTTGCCGGGGATCGCCGCGCGCAGCGGGCAGGTGGCCGACTTCCACGGTGGCATCTGTTTCTTGGATTCGTTGGTCTAAGACATCTAGGCTGCGGGCAACAACTTGGGATACGTCCATCTCGTCGTACTGGACTTCGGCTTGCTCGACGCGGGAGTATTCTAGCAAGTCGCCGACGAGTTCCTTCATATGCTGGGCTTCGCGGGCGGCAAATCCGATGTATTCCCGGGCGTCGTCGTCGAGTTGGTCCCCGTAGCGACGCTGCAGCAATTGCACGTAACTCGTCACGTTGCGCAGGGGCTCCTGAAGGTCGTGACTCGCCACATACGCAAAGCGTTCCAAGTCTTCGTTACTACGGCGCAGTTGCTCCTCCACGGTGCGCTGCTGATCCAATTCCTCCTCCATCAAGTTCACCAGGTGCGCCCGCCACCGCACACCAACGCCGATGAAGCCGATGGAGAGGACAATGACAGCCGCGTAAACGAAGGCCCCTGTCGGCCCGGGCGGCCAATAGGTCATGGACGGGAGCCCGGCGAAGAACAGCACGTAGCCGACGAGGAGCGCATAGATGGCGAGCATCACCAGCAAAGCGGTGCGCAGGGTTCTGGCGGTCTCGACGAATGCGCCGACGGCAACGCGGCGGAAGTCACGCGCGTTGCGCAGGGATACCAGGCTAGTAATTCCGGGTGCGGCCAAGACCGCCACGGCGACGGGGATAAGCCAAGTGGACGCGGCGGCGTCTCCGGGGGATACGAACGTTACGCGGTACGTGCCCTGGCCATAATCTTGCACCACGTCAGACCCTAACACCAACTCTAGCAGCCCCTGGTTCTCAGTGGCCCGCAGCCGATCGGGGGGCACTTGGGTACCGTTGGGGGCTTCCACCGTGTGAATGGCATGGGAATTGGGGACCTGCACATGCAGCTCCGTGGCTAAGCCCGGTGAACTCACCTCCACGTCCACGTGGTGGGGAATGCTTGCTTCCGTGCCACCGCCCGTGACTTGGCGGTCCACGCGCAGCGGCACGACATCGTGGGTGCGAAACACGACGGCCGGGGATTCGACGTTCGCGGTGAATGCGCCGTCCGTAGGGGACACGATGTCGCCTTGTAGGGTATGGACGTCGGCAAACCACCAGGCGACCCGGACTTGGCCGTCGCGCATCGCGGCCGCAGTAATCGGGTATGCAAGGTCGATGGGCGCCGACTGGGTACCGGCCGTGGCTTCGAAGTACGGGTGTTCTGCGGCAAAGGTCGTGGAATTCTCGTAGATGCGTAGGCTTTGCTCGTACTGGTTGCCAAAAGCCACTTGACTGTCGATGACCCGATCGGCGCGAAATTCTACTTCCGCTTCGGAGACATTGCCCGGGACTGCAACCACGGCCAATACCTCGGCGCAGCCATCCTCCGCAGAGGTCTCGCGGAACGTGAATCCCGTGCCAATCTGCTTGAATGTCACCTCCCCGCCACTACACTCCGTGACGGAGGGGGCCTGCGGCGGCAGTGACGCCTGCGGCCGGGTTATCTGAAAATCGTCCCGGTCCAGGAGTGCCCTGTGTTCCAGGAATGCCCGGGCCTGAAATTGCGCCTGGCCGGCGGCTGGCTCGGGCACGAGCGTTGCAGCCAAGAGGAGCAACATGAAGAGAGCCTTGCCATGGCGCACAGCCGCCAACATTGCCGGTGGTTCTTGACGGTTGGCTTCAAGAGGTTGGTGGGGCGTGTGGCTGTATGGCTTTGGTTCACGGCCGCTGCCAACCCTGTGAGGGTGGCGACCCAATGCCGCGCGACGCCTGGCGGCCTTTCCTCGAAGAGGTCCCCGAGTGGCAAATCTGTGAAGGCGCCGACCGCACGCCGCGGCTGGAGCGATGTTGGCGTCTGACGGATTTCGAGGCTGCCCTGGAACTGGCAAACAAGATTGGCCGCCTGGCCGAGGATGAAGGCCACCACCCCGACCTCCACCTGACCGGGTACCGGAACCTGAGCGTGGCATTGTGGACCCACGCCGTCGGTGGCTTGACGGAGAACGACTTCATCATGGCGGCCAAAATTGATGCCTTGGCCCAAGGCCTTTGAAAGGCGGACAAGTGGCCAGCCCCGTGGTCACAACGCAATGGATCGAGGAGCAGGTCAGGATGGTCGTGCCGGATGCAGAGGTGCACGCCACGGACCTGACCGGGGGAGGCGACCACTGGCACGTGGTCATCGTTGCTGCATCCTTTGAGGGGGAACGCAGTTTCCGTCGCCAGCGACCCGTATTGGACCACTTCACGCCGCACATCCAAACCGGCATTGTCCACGCCTTGGATCTCAAGTGCATAACTCCCGATGAATTGACGACGAAGCATGGCGGCAAGGTGCCCGCGCCCTTCGTTCCTCACGCCCAAGGCGAGGGTGCCCACCCCGGCGCCTGGCCGGCAAAGGATTGAAGAACAAGGCCGCCCCAAGGGGCGCCATGGACCTCCCCGTCGCTGGCGGCCCCCCCGGAGCCGTCACAGGCGCCCTGACCCCTGAGATGAAGCAACGCTGGGACGACCTCGTCCAAAACAACGACCTCGTTCTGTTCATGAAGGGCGACCCGGCTCAGCCCCAGTGCGGGTTCAGCGCCCGCGCCGCCCAAGTCTTGCAAGCCACGGGCCGCCCTTTTGCTCACGTCAACATCTTCGCCGAGCCTGACCCGTACCAGGCAATCGCTGCGGTTGCTGAATGGGCTCGGTTCCCCACGCTCCCCCAGGTTTGGGTGAAGGGTGAACTCATTGGCGGTAGCGATATTGCCCTCGAGATGTACGAGTCCGGCGAACTCGTCGAAATGCTCGACGAGGCCTAGGTGGGCGCGCCGGCCGCTTGCCCGGAGTTCACGGGAAGCGGCGGCCTAGCCGTACGGCATTGCCCACCACACTAACGCTGCTTAGTGCCATGGCGCCGGCGGCCAGCATGGGCGAAAGCAACACTCCCGTCCAAGGGTAGAAGACACCCATAGCCACGGGGATGAGCAATACGTTGTACCCTAGGGCCCAGCCAAGGTTCTGATGCATGGTACGCACGGTAGCCCGACTAAGGTCCATGGCGTCGGCCACGCCTTGCAAATCGCCCTTGACCAACACCACGTCGCCGGCTTGCTTGGCCACATCCGTGCCAGTACCCATGGCGAAGCCAACGGTGGCCGCCGCGAGTGCCGGCGCGTCATTGACGCCATCGCCGACCATCGCGACCGGGCCATCGGCGGCCAAGCGCTCCACGTGTTGAGCCTTCTCGTCAGGCAATACACCGGCAATGACGTCTTCCCTTGGGATGCCCACCTGCGCCGCAATCCGGGTGGCATTCCTGGCATTGTCCCCCGAGAGCATGACGACCCGTAGGCCAAAATCCTGCAAGCGCTCAATTGCCTCCTTGCTTGTTTTTCGAATGGGGTCTTCAACGTCAATGGCGGCGACAACTTCTCCGTCAAAGGCTGCCCATACGGTCGCTTCGCCATCTGGCATTGGAATCCCTAGGCCCTCCAGGAGTTCCGCGTTACCAATGGCCACTTCGATGCCATCACACTGGGCCGTGACGCCCTTGCCCGCACTGGCCTGGAAGCCCCTAGCCACCGGTGGACGAATCCCGCGGCGCCCGGCTTCGGCGCAAATGGCGTTGGCCAACGGGTGCTCTGAGTGATGCTCCACTGCCGCAATGACGGCCAAGGTGAAGTCCTCGCTGCCCTGCAATACATCAAGCCGCGTCAAACGTGGCTTGCCTTCCGTAATGGTGCCTGTCTTGTCGAGGACTACTGTGCGGACTTGCCGGGCTTGCTCAATGGCGGCGGGACTGCGCCAGAGGACCCCCTGCCGGGCAGCAGCCCCCGTGCCGACCATGATTGCCGTGGGCGTCGCTAGGCCCATGGCGCAGGGGCATGCAATGACGAGCACCGCCACGGCGGCAAGGAGTGCAAACACATGCGGAGTTGTGGCCGAGGGCCACAATTCGGCCCCGACCAAGTACCAGAACAATCCCGTTGCCAGGGCCAGGGCTAGGACGACGGGGACGAAGACGCGGCTGACCCGGTCGGCGACCCGCTGCATTGGGACCTTCTTGGCGTTCGCCTCTGTGACGAGCCGAATGATGCCGGAAAGGAGCGTATCGTCGCCGATTCGTGTGGCTTTGACCAGGATGCTACCCTGGCTGATGGTCCCCCCGTGGACCGGGGAACCTGTGGTCACATGGACCGGGTCGGGCTCGCCCGTCATCATGCTGGCATCCACGTATGCGTCACCCTCGACGACTTCTCCATCCACCGGAACCTGAGCGCCGGGCCGAACGCGAACTACGTCTCCAACATTCACTTCGTCCACGGCGACGGGTGTTTCACCTTCACCGGTTACCAGCGTGGCCGTTTGGGGCCGCAGGTCCATGAGGGCGCGGACGCCACTAGCTGCTCGGCCCTTGGCGCGGGCTTCAAGCAATTTCCCCACGCTGATGAGCGTAATGATGACTGCGCCTGTTTCAAAGTAGGTCGCATGGACGCCGGCGCCGTTCGCGATGAGGCCCACGCTCAGGGCCCACGCCGCCGTCGAGCCGATTGCCACCAAGGTATCCATGGTGGCATCCTTGTTCCGTAGCGCCTTCCAGGTACCCGCGTAAAACGGTAGCCCGGGACCGAACTGGACGACGGTTGCAAGTGCGGCAATGACCAACGTGTCCAGGGGCACGTGGACTCCCAAGGGCAGCAGCACCATTGTGTACGCGAAGATGGGGGCGGTCAGGAGCGCAGCCACCAAAGCGCGCCGCCGCCAGACCTTGATTTCGCCGTCGGGGTCGTGGGCGTCCGCCACGCCATAACCTGCCGCTTCCACCGCCGCTTGCAGGTCTTCGTGTGCCACGTCCGCATGCTCGACCGTCGCGGTGGCAGTGGCGAGGTTGACACGGGCTTCGCTGACCCCATCAACTGCCTCCAGTGCTTTGCGGACGTGACCCACACAGTTGGCACACGTCATGCCCGTTACCTCGAGCGTGGTCTCCATGGAACCAACTACGTGCCGCTTACCTATGCACCTTGGCCTTAACGTTCGTCAAGCGGGCGGAGTGTCTCGTCCGCGAACAGCAAGTACCCAATTATCGCCTGCCACGGCCACATGCAAGCCTGCCTCCTGCACCTCTTCTGGGGGAAGCCCCACGACCAGCGCCCGGCCGGCGGGGGCGAGGATGCGGCGAACCGTTGCCAACGTGCGTGGCCACGACCAGGGTGCCACTGATTCACGCCCGGTTGCCGACGGTGCTTCAACAATCACCAACGCAAGACTACCATCCGGGATTTCGGGTACATTGCCAGGGTCCACGACCCAGGCTTGGCCCCGGGCCAAGGCGATTGTCATGTTCTGTCTGGCTTCGCCGTCCACCTGCGCGAGCAGGCGTCGCCCTGCCTCAAGTCCGCCTGCCGCATCAACCCATGGCGCCTCATTCCCTCGCGCAACTTGGCGCGCGGCATCGATTAGGCGAGGTGCATCGAGCAATGTCCATGCTCGCTTCCTGGCGGCGGGGTCGGGCGTCGCCAGGATCGGAATTCGGCCCAGCAGAGCCACATCCCATGTTACGTCCGTGCAACCCAGGATAGCCACTTCTTGGCCCGCGGTGGTCCAGTGATGAATGGCCTCTCGGCGGATGTCCACGTGTCCCCCAGGCGCTGCAGGGGTATCAATCCCCAGGCCCCGAGGCCCCAGGCCGACTTAGGTCGCCGCCGAACCCCCTTTGGCCTCAAGAACGCCAGCCAATGGTCGTGCTCACTGATCAGCGGGCATCCGGCCCTGTCCCCCCCGGAAGCCCTGCCGAGCCAGCACCAGTCACCTCGTCCTCCATTGGCCCGATTTTGGACGCCATCGAGGACGAGGTGGCCTTGCTGGACGGGACGGGGCGCATTGTAGCAGTCAACGAATCATGGCGCCGCTTTGCTAAGGAACACGGTGGCCAACGGGGTGCGTATGTAGGCGTCTCCTACTTGGACCACGTTCCACCGGATAATGACGTGCGCGCCCTGCTGGAAGAGTTGTTATCCGGTGAGCGCGACAAATTCCAATTCGACTACCGTGCCCGAACTCCCACGCGTGAGCAATGGTTCCAAGTCACGGGAACGGCCCTTCCCCCCGCCGATTCCCCTGCGGCCTCGGCGTTCCTAATCGTGCACCGGGACATTACCTCCCAGCGGGCCGCCGACGAACAACGGCAACACGCGCTAGCGGAACACATGGCGGCCAAGGAATTCCGCCGACAAGCCAAGTTCAGTCGGCATGTCATGGAGTCCCTTACGCAAGAAATCAACACCCCCCTTACCCCTCTCAAACTCCAACTCCATACCATCGCTGCTGCCAAGATTCAAGATGACGCCACGAAGCGCTCCCTTGCCCGCATCGAGCGGGGCGTTCGGCGTATTGACCGGCTCGTCCATGATGCGGCAGCATTAATGGAACTCGGCCGCGAAAACGCTCGGCTGAACCTTGAGCCGCAGGACTGGCCGCAATCGATTGTGGCAAGTTCGGATGCGGCCATCTCGAGCCTCAACGTGCATGACCGCATCAGCGTTGAGGTCTCCCCGGATGTACAGGGTGCCTGGGCCGCCTTGGAAGCACGCTGGGTTGACCGCCTCATGCACCACCTATTGTTCAACGCCGTGCGCTTCAGCCGACCCGGGACACCCATCAAGGTCTTGGTCATGCGGCGAAAGGAGCACCTGGCCGTCGCCGTCCGCGATCAAGGCATCGGCGTCTCAGAGACCGATCAGATTGCGTTAACCAAGGCGCTGCAGGCGGCTCGTCTTGAGGACATTGACTGCCGGGCCGGCATGGGGCTGGCTATGTGTGCCCGCATCGCCGCATTACACGGCGGAGCCATGGGTCTCGAATCGCCGGGCACCGGACACGGCGCCACATCCTGGTTCGCATTGCCTGCCGCTTAGCCAATAACGCCCAAGTAGTCCTACTGAACCAGTCCACCATATGGGCCGGCTACGTCTATCTGCCATCGTCTTTGCCACGGCGGCTACTGTCTGCGCTTTGGCATTGGCTTGGTCCGAGGCATCTCGGTTCTTTGACGGCCCGCCTCCCATGGCGACCCTGGTTGCCGCAGCAGCTCTCATGTTGATTCCGGTGCCGGTTGTTTCCTATTTTCGCGTAAGCGTCCGGGGAGCCCACCTCCCGGCGCGTGACCAGCACAGTCCCCCGCAACCGTGGGGAAGCCGGCCCCTCTAGTCCGAGAAATCAGCCCCGCAAGAACGGTATCATGGCGTCCAGAAACGGCTCTGGGTCATCCTCTTGCCAGAAGTGGCCGGCCGACTTGGAAACGTGCAGGATGTCTCGGATTTCGAGGCCCGACTGATGCCAATGGTCCGCATGGCGGGGTCGAAACACGGGGTCCGCATCGGCCCACAAAACCAATGCAGGCCACTTGTGGCGTGCCATGGACTCCTCTAACGCCCGCAGAGCCGCCGATGTCGGATGGTCCGGTCCGTCCGGCACCATGGCCACGAGCGCGGCAGCAGTCCGCCTTGCCCGCAGGTTTCGAAAGGGCGCCAAGTGAATGCGCAAGCGATGCTTGCTCAGCGGCTTGCGCACCCCGTGGCGCCAAGCGGTCTTCGGTACAAGATTGAACGCCACAGCAAGCCACTGGCCGGTACGACGCCCAAAGAACCCGTGCCACTTTGACAAGGTGCGCTGTTCCCGAGGCGCGTAAGCCATGGTATTGGTGATCACAACGTCACGGACTCGGCGTGGCTGCTGGCTTGCGGCTTGCAACCCGATGGGGCCACCCCAATCGTGGAGGACGAGGGTTGCGTCTTGGAGGTCCAAGACTTCCATCATGGTGGCAAGGTCGGCC
This sequence comes from Thermoplasmatota archaeon, assembly GCA_041622975.1. Classification (GTDB taxonomy): domain Archaea; phylum Thermoplasmatota; class E2; order JACPAO01; family JAHFTW01; genus JBFJXH01. The sequence continues at coordinate 630 of JBFJXU010000030.1, read as the reverse complement.
CCATGCTGGGTCAACGAATGATATTGAGCGCTGTGCGGCTTATCACTCCGGCCCAGTCCAATCATGTCGGCTCGGATGACGCGGAATCCTTCCCGTGCCAACGCCGGTGCAACGTTGTCCCAAAGTCTGCCGCTGGCGGGATTTCCGTGCACCAAGACAACCGGCCGTCCGCGGGCATCGCCTTCTTCTTGGACGAACATGCGGTGCGCGTTGCCCACTGGGATGCGATGGTCCATAGCGGCCGAGGAGTTTCTCCGGTTAAAGCGCCGGCCACGCATCGGATTTCATGTCAAAGGCGGATATGCCTTGGCACACTGCAGCCAACTCCGCGTCAAGGTCCCGAAGGCGCAAAAAGGCCCCGTCGAGGCCCCTGGCGTGGTACTTCTGGCGCAAGAGTTCTAGGTCATTGGCCTTGTCGCCACTGAAGCAATTGTCTGCATGGCAGACAACCTTCTCTTCCAGGGTGCGGGGGATGTAATCTCGTGCGGGGAGACCAACCTTTGCTGCTTCTTCGGGTGTGATGCCGCCGCCGGTGTGAACCTCCACGACTCGGCATAATTCCTCGGGTAATTCCTGTTCCCGCAGCAGGTCGGCACCGATGTGTGCGTGGTGGATGTCCTGGGTGATGCT
>JBFJXU010000029.1:0-14701 GCA_041622975.1 Thermoplasmatota archaeon | reverse complement strand
CTTGGCCGAATGGGTCGTCGCCCCAACAGTGGACGGCGCCACTGGTGAGCAGGGCGCAGGCATGAGCATCAGCGGCGGAGACCGCCACGGCGTCTGTTCCACTGTAGCCTTCCCGCTGCCCCTGGCCGTTGGACCCCCAGCACGTCACTTGGCCTGATGAAAGGACGGCGCAAGTGAACGATTGGCCCGTGGCGATGGCCACGGCGTCTTCGCCGAGGTAAGGCTCACTTTGGCCGTAGGAGTTGTGCCCCCAGCAGGCCACATTACCCTTGGAGCGTAGCACGCAGACATGCTGGCCATCGGCGTCGACCGCGACGGCGTCGCCACCTTGGTAACCCGCGGACTGGCCGTCACGATCTATGCCTCTGCATTCCACGTTTCCGGATGTAAGGAGCAGACACGAATCGCGGGCTCCAGCGCTGATTTGAATGACATCGCCCTGGGCGCGGTCTGTTGCTTGGCCGCCTGAATTGGCGCCCCAGCATTCCACGTCTCCAAAAATCGACAAGGCGCAGGCGTAGTCGTAGCCGACCGAGACCTGCGAGAATGGAGTGCCGGCTGCAGGCTGGTTCACGTGCAATTGACGTCCCCAGCACAGCACGGAGCCGTTCTGCCGCAGGATGCACGCATCGTTTTGCCCGCGACTGACATCCGTGGCGTCCCCTCCGAGGTAACCGCGGTGCTCGTTGAATTCACGGTCATCGATGCCCCAGCAAGTGACGTTGCCCGTGGCTAAAACGACGCAGTTGCCTCGGTGGCCAGAACTCACAGCGACGGCCGGGCCGCCCACATAGGGTCGGCCTTGGCTGTAGTGCCCAGTCAAGCCCCAGCAGCCGATGGTGCGGTCCGTCATGACGGCGCAGCCTTGGTCCGTGTCCATGTCAATGGACAACGCGCCGCCTTCCGGCAGGGGCCATTCTTCGCCCGCCGCATTGGTCCCCCAGCAGTGGACCGAAGTATTGGTGAGAAGGGCACACGAACCGTAGGCGCCCGAGGCGATGGCCACGGCGTCGCGGCCTGCGTGGCCGCCCAACTCGCCGGCGCGGTCCGCACCCCAGCAGTGAACATCGCCTGACCGGAGAAGGGCGCAAGTATGGCTGGAGCCTGCTGCTACTGCCAAAGCGTCGCCGCCGTTGTAGGGCTCACTTTGGCCCTGGGCGTTGCGGCCCCAGCACGTGACGTCACCGTGTTGGAGCACGGCACAGGAATGGTATGACCCTGCACTGATTGCTACCGCGTCGCCTCCCAGGTAACCGATGGATTGGTCGTCGTAATTCCATCCCCAGCAGTACACGTTGCCTGTGTCGCGCAGCATGCATTGATGATGCTGTCCAACCGAGATGTCCACGAGGTTGCCGGGCTGGTAATCAGGTGGAAGATTGCTGGAGATGTAACCTTGGCAGCGAATCCAGCCGCTCTCGAAGACCGTGCATGTTCGCTGCCCGCCGGCAGCGATGCTGACGGCGTCGCCACCTACATAGGCCTCCGCCTGTCCTCTCGAGTTGAAGCCCCAGCAATGCCGGTTGCCGTTCTCCAGTAGCGCACACGTGTGACCGCTACCCGTGGCCACCGTCTCGATGTGGAGGCCGGCCGTCACGGCAGCGGACGACGCCGCAACCTGCGGTCCGGCTTCTTGCACAACGCCTGGAATTCCATTGGCTAGGAACAAGCTCACCAACACGATGGTAGCAACACGCATCATGCAGGCCACGACTCGGCCAATTACTTAAACCACGGCAGGGAATTGGTTGCGGACCTATTTGCGAACCGCCTCCGCAAGCAGGCGTTCCAGGGCGTCCAATGGGAAAGCGGCCTTGCGGTTCCATTGCAGGCAACCCACCATGACCTTGAATCCGGCTTCAGTGAGCCACGCTTCGTTGTCTTTGAGCAGGTAGGGCTCATTGGGGTGCCAGATGTGAATCGTGACGCCTGCCTTCCGCTCCACGGGGGCTACTGTTAGGTGAGTCCGTGGCATGGTGCCTTTCCAGGAGTCCTCGGGTGGCGGGTCCTGGATCTCGGCACGCCAGCCCGCCATACCATACTCTCCCGATGGCTCAGCGTTCGGGAATGCCTGACGGACCAGGTCGCCGATAGCAGCGTGGACCCGGCGAAACTCCGGGGACGACGTTGCGGGCAAGTCAGGGTGGTCCACGATAGGTGATGGGCGCGCCGCGTCTTGGCAATTCTGGTTTCGCCGCCGGTTGCTGAATCGTTGACGCGGTATGGGTTGGCAGGCTCGCCGCCCCTGCCACGTGGCTTGAAGTAGGGATTCTATCCAGTCAAACCTGCATGTTCAAGCGAAAGAAGCGCACCCGCATGGCCGCCAAGCGTGCAGAAGCCTGGCATGACCGCCTCGAACACCTTGACGCCAACCACAATGGCGACGCCGCGTGGCGGCGACGGCGGCGCAACCTGGAGAAGCGAATCAACAAAGCAGAGAATCACTTGGCCCGTATGGAGCGTTCCAAGCGCCTACGGTGGCGTCGAGCCCACTGGCGCTGGGAGAAAGCCGGCACCAAAGTGGATCAAGAACTCCATCGCACGCAGTAGTGTAGCGGTCAGTTCGTGACGCGCTCGCGGATGTAGGTGGCCACTTCGGCGATGGGTACCCGGGCTTGCTCCGTGGTGTCTCGGTCGCGCACGGTGACTGCGTCGTCCTGCAAGGAGTCGTTGTCAACAGTGATGCAGAATGGGGTGCCCACTTCGTCCTGTCTGGCGTAGCGTCGGCCAATGCTACCTGCCGCATCCCGGTCCGTAAGCAGGCCCGCGCCGCGGAGGTCCGCCTCGATTTGGTCAGCTAGTTCGGGCAGGCCGTCCTTTGACGTGAGCGGCAAAACCGCGGCTTGAATGGGCGCAACCTTGGGGCTAAGCCGCATTCGGGTGTAGGCTTCGCCTTCCTTCTCGGTGGATTCGTATGCGTGTTCCCATAGGGCGTACAGGATACGGTCCACGCCGAACGACGGCTCGATGACGCGGGGAATGATACGGTAACCGGTGACGGTCCACGTTCCCTTTCGCACCAGGACCGCTTCGGCTGGCACCTGGATGGATTCGCCTTCCACTTCGAGGGTGATGGGTTCCTGGGCGGGTACCGCATCCGGGCCCTTGAGGACCGGTTCTTCGTCGAGCCAGGCACCGTCGTGACCGGCGTCGCGAATGGCTCCTGCCGGGTCGAAGGACGCAGCGAGGGCCGCCGCGATTGGCTTGGCCTGGGCCTTGAACGTGCGGCCCAGGATGCCCATGTTGGGTTCATACGCGGTGGCCTCGAACGTAATTGGTTCTGGTAGGTCCACGGTGACCGTGAAGTCGCCTGCCTTGCCGCTTGCTTGAGCGTGTTGGGTCAGGTCGAAGCAGCCGCGGTCCGCGATGCCGACGCACTCCACCCAACCGTACCGGTCGCTGTGGACTTCGGCATCCCAGCAGTCGCTGGCGTAGTGGGCCATTTCGTCATCGAGGTGCTGGCGGAAGCGGACCCGTGCGGGGTCCATCCCGGCCTCTAAGAGGAACTGGTGGGTGAGTGCCATGAAGTAGGCCAGGGCCTCGTTGGCCACCATTCCGCTCGTCACGGCATCGCCGAAACTAGTGGTGACCGGTTGCTCATCACTGTTGGGTACGAAGACCGCCTTCTGGCCTTTGACGCCATTGAAGGCCGCGACGGGGGCGTTGGTGTCCTCGAAGAACACCTCCGCCTCCATCATGTTGAATTCTCGCAGGCGGAGCATGCCTTGCCGGGGGCTGATTTCGTTGCGGTTCGATCCACCGACTTGGAGGGCTGCAAAGGGAAGGCGTCCACGGAAGTAACGCAGTAGGTGCGGGAAATCGGTGAAGATGCCTTGGGCCGTTTCGGGGCGAAGGTAGCCCACGCGGCCGCTTCCTGGCCCGATTTCCGTGTTGAACATGAGGTTCATGGGCGCCGCCTCGGTCCACTTCTTGTCGCCGCATACGGGGCACTTGGGTGAACGCGCTGCGATTTCGTTGTCAATTGCCGCGGCGTCAAGCGCGTCGGCCGTCCCTTCGAAGCCAGCCGCCTCCACCAGGTGGTCGGCGCGTGTCGGGTGCCCGTTGGCGCATTTGACCACCAGGTCGGTGAACTCATCCACGTGGCCGCTGGCCTTGAGCACGTCGTGAATGGTGACACGGGGGCATGTGACTTCTGCCGTCGGGAATGCACTCGTGCGGAACGTGTGGCGCCACAAGTCTTCGAAGCGGGTCTTCATGGTGGATCCCAGTGGCCCGTAATCGTAGAAGCCGGCGGCTCCGCCGTAAACTTCGTAGGCTGGCCAGAGGAAGCCGCGCCGCTTGGCTAGGTCCATTACGTGGTCGGTGACGTCCACGGCGCCGCGACCCAGCGGCCCCTTATGACGGGCGCGGTCGAAGGAATGGGGCCCTGCCGTTTCAACTGACTGTGTAATACCGGTATTGGCCGCCTGCAAATCCGTTGGCGGTGTAGATGCGAAGAAGGTGATTTCCCGGGAGCAGTGGGGTGGCGTCCTCCGTATCGTAGTGGAACCAGGCGTGACCGTATGCATTGGTCGTGAAGGAATCCAGGCGATCTTCCACGCCGGCGGGGGACCGGAATGCATGGGTGTACGTGTGAGTCATGTCGAAGTCATGGTCGGGTACCGGGGCGTGGTTTAGCCAGCGGAGCGTGATGCGGCCCTCGACGGGTTGGCCAATCGGCTGCGGCCCCGGTTGCAGGAAATTGATCCAGGCAATGATCGGGGTGGTGAATCGCCACTCGACGGCGGTGCCATTGGTGCCGTCCTCCGCAATGAGGACCAACCGATTGGGGCCACCCGTGGCGGGTACTGTTCCCGTGACCTTGGTGCCGTCCAGGGTCCAGTTCCAATCGTTGTCGAAGATGATGCGCGTTGTCACGCCGGTCGTGTTTCCCGACAGGGTGGCCTGCACCGTAATCGGGTCTCCTGGGCTCACTTGCAGGTCGCGGATGCCGTTGCGGGTGAGTTCCCACTCCGGGGATGCTTGTGCCGGCAGGCTGGTAAGCACGAGGAGGAGGACGATTAGGGCTGCCACGCCACGCATAGTTGGGGACGGGGGGTGCGGGACTAAGTCGTTGGCCTTTCGGCGGGGGAGGCCCAGTAGCGAAATGCAATGCTGATTTCGAGGGGGTCTGCCAGCCCTTCAATGGCGTCGAGGATTTCGGCTAACCCGGCCAGATAGGCTTCTTTGTCCCGGTTAGCGGCCGGGAGGGAGGGGTCGTCTCCTAGGATGGGCGAATGGATGCTCACGAGTTCGGGCACCCCTGGCAGCCATTGCAAGAGGCCGTGGCCGGGCGTCGGCTCGCCGTCGTCCTCCTGGTACAGGGGATGGCTCAACAGGAGATCCTCTAGGTCGGGTACTGTGATGGTGCGGCCCAGGAAGCCGGCGACAATGTCTTCGGGCACGAGCCAACCCGGGGCATCGGGGCAGGGGGCGATGACTCGCGCTTCGTCGGGACTGCCGGCTAGACTTTCAGGAGTAAAACCCGGCACCGGCTCGAGTCGGAGGATGCCGGCGCCGTGGATGGTGAATGGTAAGTCCTCTTCATCGTACCACGGCTCTTGGGCCAGGATTTGGATGGAGCCGATGCCCATGCAGTCGGGGTGCAGCAGCGGTTGCAGGCGGTCCTGCCAGGTCACGCAAGAACCCCCTTGGGCAACACTACGTGGTTGGCGGGGCCTGGTTTGGGGGGTGGCGTTGGGAGGCCCAAGATGTGTCGGCCATTGATGGTGGCCATGGTGAGGAGGTCCGCTTCGGGGATGTGGAACCACTGACGCAGCAGGCGGGCTTCCGCAAGGACGTCTCCAGAGGCCAGCATGCCATTGTCCGTTCCCAGTGCCACGGTGCAACCGGCCCGAAGCATGCGGTCAACGGGGGTCTTCATGCCAAAGAATGCATTGGAGCGGGGGCATACCACGATTGGGACGTCGTGGTCAGCGGCCATGCGCAGGTCGGCGTCCGTGGCCTTGCACATGTGGACGATGAAGCGGGGTTCGAGTGTTAGCACTGCTTCGAGGTCTGCGTCTCGCTTGTCTTCCGACACGTGTACGGCCCATGGGCGACGAGCGGCGTGCGCTGCCTCGGCCCATTGTTCCAGTTGCCGCCCCAGGTCGCGGACGCCGCTGAGGCCCAGGCCGTCGACGATTCTCAGCAGTTCTTCGGCTTCATGCTCGTCGAAGGTGCCGGCGCCGCGGCCGTAGATGACGGGCTTTACTGGTAGGTCAATGCCGGTAAGGACGCGGGCCCCCGGGATTCCGCCTTCGCGGAAGTCGATGAAGTGGCTCGTGCCTAGGGTGGCCATCTCCTCGACGGTGGCTTCGATCGCCTGGCGCTGTTCCGCCTCATCCGCGGCCGCCAGATGCTGATGTTTCCAGCCGCCTGGCCCGACCAAGGTGGCGAGGTCGCGGGGCTTATCCTCGCGTTCGCGCAGGAAGGAGTCTCCCACATGGGTGTGGGCATTGACTGGGGGTGGCACAATCCAGCCTTGGACATCCGGGTCGGTGTCCGGCGGGCCGTCGCCTGCGGCATCGATGCGGTTGCCTTCGACGGTAATCCAACCTTCGACAGGCTCGCTGTCGTGGAGGATGGTGCCGGCAAAGGTGGTCACACGGGGTTCATCGGGCACGGGCTCTTGGCCCTATGGGCCGCAGGAAGATTCATCAATACCTCGACCTTCGAGGTAGTTAGAGGGTCAAACTACATGGTTGCTCTTAGTAACGATTTGGACCGCTTTCGGGACAGCCTCGACAAGCAACTACGCAGCGGCCTCATTGGCCTCATTCTGCTGGCTGCCGTCGTCCGCCGTGGACCCGACTATGGCTACAGCCTGCTTGCCGCCATCAGCGAGTCCAGTGGCGGCAACCTGGCCTTCCAGCAAGGCACTGCATATCCATTGCTACAGCGCCTGGAACAGCAAGGCCTAGTCACCAGTTTCTGGGGCACGGGGTCGGGCTCGCGCCGCCGTTACTACCAAGCAACCGACCTGGGGAAAGAAGCCCTCGACGCCGCCCTCGACCACTGGCGAAGCCTATCGGATAACGTCACCGAGACTCTGGAGAACCTCACATGATTGACGACTATTTGCAGACCGTACGACGCAACCTCGACCTACCTATGACTCGGCGCGACGCCATCATCGACGAGTTGCGAGCCCACCTAGACGAAGCAGTCCAAAACGAGAAAGCCCAGGACCCCGGCGCGAGCGACGACGATGTCCAACGCCGCGTGCTACGCGACTTCGGTGATCCGCGGCAACTCGCGGCCAGTTACGATGAAGGCACCAGCACTGTTGCCACACCCCGCGGACGCGTCGCCCTCGAAGTCACGGGGAGCATTGCTCGCAGTACTGGCAAGGTCCTCAAGTTCGGCATATTGACCATCCTAGGCATCGCCGGCGTTGTCCTTGTGGTAGCCGCATTCCTCGTTGTCTTCCTCGCCGACGATATCCGTGACTTCGCGGAAACCCACGCCCCCGAGCCCGTCTTTGATCACGAACGAACTTGCACTTCCCCCTGCAACGGTGCCCTGGACAGTCAATCGTTCTTCATTCACAACAATGCGAGGGAAGTCCGGTTTGAGTTCTGGATTTCCCCCGACCCTGATAATGAAGTGGCAGCGCAATTGGCAAGCCTCCACATCACCGTCACGGATCCCTCAGGTGACGTCCGGTTCGATCGCACGTTTACTGGCACCGAAGGTCACCAGCACAGCCATATCACTTGGAGCCCCGAGGCCGGCGACTGGAGCATTGAATACGAGTACCAGAACTGGGAGGGCAGTTTGGACACCGAGGTCTGGACCGTGGGCTTGGGGCGGTAGACGCATCAAGGGCGGGGAGCATTCCGCTCCGTGGCGACTTCACATGTCTTAGCCATCGACGCCGGCACCACTGGTATCACGGCGCTGGTCCTCGACCAGGACCGGCGGTTGCAAGGCCAGGCCTATGCGGAGTTCACGCAGCACTACCCGCAGCGAGGCTGGGTCGAGCACGATGCCAGCGAAATTCTAGCCACCGCGCTGACCACCGCTCGCAAGGCCCTCAAGGCTGCCGGCATCAAGAAGGCCGACGCAGTCGGCATCACGAATCAGCGTGAAACGACGGTGGTCTGGGACAAAGCCACGGGGAAGCCAATCCACAACGCCATTGTGTGGCAAGACCGGCGCACCTCGGATGCTTGTGAGGATTTGCGCAAGAAGTGGGCCAAGCCGATTCGCGAGAAGACTGGCCTTGTCTTGGACCCTTACTTCAGCGCCACGAAACTCGCCTGGCTCCTGCGCGAAATCCCCGCCGCCCGCGAGAAGGCCAAGAGCGGCAAACTACTCTTTGGTACCATTGACAGTTGGCTCGCGTGGAACCTGACTGGTGGACACGTCACCGATGTCACCAACGCCAGCCGCACCATGCTGTGGAACATCCACGACTCTGAATGGGACGAGGAACTCATTGAGTTGTGGGCGGTGCCCGAAGGAATGTTGCCGGAAGTCGTGCCCAGCGGACGGCTGGTCGGCGACTCGAAACTTGGACCCGTGGCAAGCCTAGTGGGTGACCAGCAATCCGCCCTTTTCGGCCAGCACTGCACCACCAAAGGCCAAGCCAAGAACACGTACGGGACCGGGTGCTTCCTGCTACAACACACGGGCACCGCGGCCGTCCAAAGCAAGAACGGCCTCATCACTACGCGGGCGGCATCCCTCGACCGGCGGGCTCGCTACGCCCTGGAAGGAAGTGTCTTCATCGGCGGTGCCGCCATTCAGTGGCTGCGGGATAGTCTCGGCGTAATCCCATCGGCGCCGGCCATCAATGACGTGGCTGCCGACGATGCCGACGGGGTTACCGTTGTGCCGGCATTCACAGGACTCGGGGCGCCCCATTGGGACCCCGACGCACGTGGAGCGATTCTGGGTCTCACGCGCGGCAGTGGAGTCGCCGAAATCGCTCGCGCAACATTGGAGTCCATTGCATTGCAATCGTACGACTTGGTCAAAGCCATGGAGAAGGACTCGGGGCAGAAGATCCCTGAACTCCGCGTCGATGGAGGTGCTAGCCTGAGCGAGCCACTCATGAGGTTCCAAGCGGACGTCCTCCAGCGGCCAGTCGTTCGGCCGCACCGCATTGAAACCACGGCGCTCGGCACGGCGTACCTTGCCGGAATCGCCACAGACACCTGGGATGCCGTTGACTTAGCGCAGGACCCGGTCACTCGTATTGCGCCCGGCATGAAGCGAACAGAGGCGCGGAAGCGCATCAAGCAATGGCATCACGCGGTTCACGTGGCTCGGTCGTTCAAGCCGTAGTCGCAAATTCGCCTTCGCCGCCGGCTCGCCGCATCAACTCCAAGGCCACGAGCCCCAACACGGGTCCTAGGATGTAGAATCCCAGGGCGCCGATGGCGACGATGCCGCCCGCGATGCCAGGCCATGGTCGCTCCAGTCTTGCCACTTGGCTCGCGCACCATGCCAGGAAAACGGCTGCGACCAGGCTCACAGCGCCCCATGCGATGTCGAGGCCGCCCAGTGCAGCCAGCCGGCCGACCAGCATGAGCACACCTTGCAAGCCTGTCACCGCGGCGGCTACGTTGAGGAGCAACCCGGCGATGAGTGCCTTGTCCGGCCATTGGTCTGCCGGAACCAGGTGTTCGTCATCGCGCATCTCTTCGCCCTCCATCTTCGCCTTGACCACGAATGTGAGGGCAACGATGCCGAGGATGCCAACGAGGCCGAACACGGCCAGCGACAAGACCGCCGCCGCCACCCCGAACCAGGTCCAACGGACCGCTTGGCGTTTGATGCCTTGCCAGCCGGCCGCGACGGCTACGCTGCTCCATCCGAGGCTCCACCAGGCTGGCACGAACTCCAAAATTCCTGGCACCGCTTGCTCCACGGTTCCTAGGCCCAGCCGCAAGGCTGCAAATAGGATGCCGAGAGCGCCGGCAATCACGACGAGCACGTTGGCGAAGACAATCTTGTCAGGCCAGGAGGGGTCGTGACCGCTGCGCGCCATGTTACCTGCAGCCCCAGTGTGGCTTATGGCTGTTGGCAGTCGTGCGTTTGCACTCAGGCCTTGGCCGTCTTGAGTGCGTCATGGAGTACGTCCATGGCGCCGTTGATTTGGCCCGCCGACACGTTGAGTGGCGGGATGAAGCGGATGCCGCTCTTGCCGCAGCCAAGGACCACTAGTCCCTTCTTCCAGCACAGTTCCTCAACCTTGTCAGCCATCTTGACGTTGTGGCCGCCCTTCTTGTCCACGAAGTCGATCGCCCGCATGAGGCCGAGGCCGCGGGCGTCGCCGATTGACGTGAATTCGTCCTTGAACTCGCCAAGCCGCTTGGCGAGCAAGTCGCCCATCTTTGCGGCATTGTCCACGAGGCCCTCGTCTTGGATTACATCGATGCTGGCGAGGCTGCCCGCGCAGGCTACCAAGTTGCCACCGTACGTATTGCTGTGGATGCCCTGCTTCTTGAAGTCCAAGTCGGCGCGAATGACGCTGGCACCAATCGGCAGGCCGCTGCCCATCGCTTTGGCAATGCTCACAATATCGGCCTTGACGCCGAAGTGGTCTGCACCAAACCACTTGCCGGTGCGTCCGAAGCCGGTTTGCACTTCATCCGCCACCAGGAGAATGTCGTGGTCGTTGCAGAACTCCTGCAGCATCTTGGGCCACATCTTCGGCGGCACATGGTATCCACCTTCACCCTGCACGGGCTCCCAGAACAATGCCGCGGCGTCGTCCACCGGGAGTTTGGTGGCCATCAGGAACTCCAAGGCGTCCATGGCGCGGTTAGCGAGTTCTTCGGGTTCGTCGTAGCCGTTGATGCCCCACATATTACGGAACGGGGCGGGGAAGGGAACGTGGTGGACACCAGGCATGCTGGGACCGTTGAGGCTCTGCTGCACCGCCTTTGAAGCGGTGAGACTCATGGCGCCCTGCGTGCGGCCGTGGAACGCGCCCTGGAATGCAATGAATTGGCGCCTGCCCAAATGGTTGCGGGCGAACTTGATGGCTGCCTCATTGGCCTCGGCACCCGAATTGCAAAAGAAGGTCTTCGTGGCACCCTTGATGGGCACCAACTTGTTGAGACGTTCACCTAGGTCGGCCTGCTGCGAGTAGTAGTAATCGGTGCCTGCAAAATGCATCATTTTGCCGGCCTGGTCCTGGATGGCCTTGACCACCTTGGGGTGGCAGTGGCCCGTGTTCAGGACCCCAATGCCGGCGGCGAAGTCCAGGAAGCGGTTGCCGTCTACGTCCTCCACGACGACGCCCTTGCCCCGGACGCCCGCCACGGGTGCGACCTTCGTAGTGGTGGCTAGGTACTTGGAGTCCTTGCGGACGATCTTCTTGGCCTCCGGGCCCGGGAGGTTGGTCTTGATGAGGGGCTTGGTTTCGTTGCCTCGGATTGCCATGGTGTCACCGTTTGCCACGGCGACCGGCATGGTGGTCATGAACCTTGGCCGCGCCAATCGAAGCAACTCTACGATTTCCGTAATGCGCGTTGGGTCAGTTCGGCCAGCGGGATGTCCGCGTTATCAGGGGCCAGCGGGCAGTACGAGCACCGAGGGGTGGACGCACAACAGGACAAGCGCCGCAGGTTCAGGTCGTCAGCCAATGGGAATACTCCCTGAGTACCAAGCGGCTGCGCGTCCCCGTCACGCCGTCAATGCCCCGGATGCGGTCAATGAGGTCGTTGAGGTGCTGGGGCGTCTCCAGGTGCGCCATCACCATGAGGTCGAGGTCCCCAGTGACTTCCCACACCGCTTCCACTTCGCGCCACGCCGTGATGCGCCGCGCGATGGACTCCACATCCGTGTTGCTGGCCGCCTGCAATTCGATCAGGGCACGAACATCAGCGCCCTGCGTACGCACCGTGAACCCGAGAATCGTGCCATCCTCGCACAAGCGCTTGACCCGTGCCCGGATTGTGCCTTCACTGGTCCCCATGTCCCGGGCCATAGCACTGTACCCGGCGCGGCCATCCCGCCGAAGATGCTCCAAGATGGCCTGGTCCAAGTCGTCCACGGCTCCGCCACGGCGAACGGGCTTTCAAGCCGTCGCCGTCGGCCACTCCATGGAGTTCCTCCTCGTCCTGGTCCCCCTACTGGTCATGGTGGACCCCCCGGCCGCCGTGGGCGTCTTCCTGGGCCTCACCGAGGGATACAACCGGGCCCGGCGCGCCGCCGTCGCCCTCAAAGGCACGGCCTTCGCGGCCACGGTCCTCATCGTGTTTGCCTGGGGTGGAACGTCAGGCCTCGAATACCTCGGGATTGACCTCTACTCCGTCCGCATCGCGGGTGGGACATTGTTGCTGATGATCGGCTTGCGCATGCTCCGTGAAGGCCGAGAGATTCCCCGGCGAGAAGTGGCGCTACCGACGGGCGGCGCCGCCGACCCACGCGACCTCCACGACCCCTCCTTCGTGCCACTTGGCCTCCCCATGCTCGCCGGGCCCGGCGCCCTCTCGATGGTCATTGTGCAATCGACGAATGCGGGCTTCAACACGGTCGCCGCCGCCGTTTTGGCTGCCATGGCGATCACGCTTCTGGCCCTCCTGGCAGCGACTCGCCTCGACCGCATCCTGGGTGACACGGGTCAACGCGTCATCACGCGCATCATGGCCATGATCGTCGTCACCTTCAGCGTCCAATACATCCTCGATGGACTCCTGGAATGGGCCGCGTTGTGGCCGTAGTCCGAGTGTTCGAGTCCGGCGCTAACTAGGCAATCTGGAGCGCGGCCCTCGCTTGCTCAGCCGTGGGTCGCGCCGCGGGGTCGCGTCGCAGCATGGATGCGACCAGGGCGACGAGTGCGTCGCCGAACTCCTCCGGGAGGTCGTCGGGGGCGCCTTCGGCGATGGCGATGCGCGCTTGATATGATGTGGCGCCGTCGGGCACGATGGGGTGTTCGCCGGTAAGAAGCCAGTAGAGCAGCACACCCGTTGCCCAGACGTCGCAGGCGGGCGTGACGGCGCCGCCTTGGACCTGCTCGGGCGCCATGTAGAGCAGTGTGCCGGGCTGGGTCCCTTCGCCGGTGAGTTGGGTGTCCGCGTCGGCGTCGTCCTGTGCCACGCCAAAGTCACAGATGCGGACATGTCCGTCTTGCACGAGGACATTGCTTGGCTTGATGTCTCGGTGGACAATCCCTGCGGCGTGGCTCGCGGCTAACCCGGACAGGACTTGCTTGGCGATGGCCACGGCGGCTCGTTTGGAGATTGGGACCGTGACCTTGTCCAGGCCTTCGCCGGCGTAGGGGGTGACAAGTGCAATGGTGCCGCGAGTGTGTACGTCCAGGATGGGTAGCACGTTATCGTGGTCAAGCCGTTCCAGGGCATGGGCTTCACGAATGAGGCGCTCCCGGTGGGAGCCTTTGGCTGCGGCTTCCTTGATGACCACCTTGCCCTTGGGGCCCGTTGCCAGCCAGGTGCGGCCGTTGCCGCCTTGGCCAAGCAGGCGTTTGATCTGATGGCCGGCAACGGTGGAACCGACACCGATGTCATCAGTTCCCTGCCCGGCGGAGAGGAGGGCATGGTCTCGGTCCGTCAAGCCCAGGCGTTGCCGTAGGTTGGCCAGGTGGCGGTCCGAGCGTGGCGAACCGTCGGCTTCCGCCAGGGCGGCGCGGTACACGTGCAGTCGCCGCTCATCCAGGTGGCCGGAGTCGTCGGGGCCCGGGAGGACGCGGGCAGCCAGGGCCTTGGCCACCGAGTCCACGCGGTCATGCGCGAGTGCCAAGGCACCCACGGCTACGTAGCCGAGGGTGGCCGCCGTGGCATCTCCGGCGCTCAAGCGGGCCAGTTGCGTGGTCGCGGCCAACACGCCGAGGTAAACGGTCACCAAGGCGACGCGGCGAACGCTGGCCCGGGCGCCGAGGTCGATGCCCGCGACGCTGTGCCAAAGGAGTGCGTAACCGGCCAGGATGGGCATGGCCAGGCGCCATAGGCCCTCGAGCAGGCTGGCGGTGCTAAGGGTCCCGCCTAGGCTGGGGTCCCACCAGGTCACCATCACGCCGGTGGCAATGGCCACCAGTAGCGGGACACTACGGCGGCGCAATGCCACCACGGTCACGAGGGATGCCAAGACCGCGGTGCCATGCAGCAGAACGAAGGAGGTGTCCGCCTGCGTGACGCCCTCCGCCGAGACATCCGCCTTGATGCCTTGGACGATGGCCTTGGAGACGGCCCATGAACTGGAGAACGCCGGTTGCAACGCAAATGCCAGGGCCGCCGCGCGGGTCCCCTTGTCTTTTGCTCGCAGGGCGAACCACGCGCCAATGAGGGCGAAAATGACGAATTGTGCTTGCACCCAAGGCCACAGGTAGCCGTGCTCCTTGGTCACCACTTGGTCCCCTTGAAAGTGGTAGGTGGAGAACAACGCTGGGTCCAGGATGAGGCCCACCATCATGATGCCGTGCACAGCGGCGAGGGAGTACCAGACCCAGCGACGCTTGCGCAGCCAAGCCGGCTCCCGGGGGAATGCCAGTGCGAAAGCAATGGCCAGGAAGGGTAGCGTCACTTCGATGAGGCCCTCGAACCGCACCGCCGTTGCCACGTCGTTTGGGTCGTGCAGCCAGAAGTGCGGGTTGAATAGGCTCAGGCCACGCACTGCCAGAAGTGCAACTAGGACACGTCCCGCGGCCAAGTGCCGCCCGAAGAGGGCTACGAGCACGGCTAGGCCCAGCATGGCCAAGCCACTGACCATCAGGGGCACGTACCGG
>JBFJXU010000028.1:0-14720 GCA_041622975.1 Thermoplasmatota archaeon | reverse complement strand
CCAGGACAGACTGATGCTACTGGTGGTGCTGCCATCGACCGTCAAGGCGCCCGGAGCAGTGGGGGCTTGGGTGTCCGTGCCGCTTCCGACTGTGAAGGTCACACTAACGGGGCCATCGCGGAGGGCGAAGCCGGTGCCGTCGTCGAAGAAGTGGTTGGCAGTGGCGGTCCAGGTGCCGTCGGAGAGGCCGGCGGGGTCGAACGTCCATGTGCCAGTGGCGGAATCGAGGACTGCTTTGCCGTTGATGGTGGTGGGGCCGGTCAGGGTTAGGCGCACTTCATCGGCGCCCGGGTTGACCGGCGGTTCCGTGTCGTCGCTCGTATCGATGGTGCCCGTGTCCGGGATGACATCGTCGTCGACCGGCATTGCCAGCGTGCATTCACCGTAGTGGCTGCTAGCGGAGACCCGTGCGGGAATGGTGTCGTCGTTGAGTTCGACGAGGGGAATCTCGATGTGAACGATGCCAGAGGCAAAGTCGTAGGACGCCTCCGCCGCGCTCGTGGAACCGCCGTCCTTGTCGTAGGCGAACGTGAATGGTGCACCTTGGCTGTAACATAGGCCGAAACTGTCGCCGTTGACATGGAACCTGTATTCCACGACGTCTTCCACTTCGAGGATGCTTAGGCTGAGATCGGCCACACCGAGGTCCATGACAACGGCGTTGGCTGTGGCCGTGGCGTCGAGACTCACGAGGTCCGTAAAGTCAGTCATGGCATCGCCTTCGGCGTCGGTGGCACTTGCTCGAGTACCGGAAATGCCGCCAAGGGTGACGGCGATGTCGCTGCTCGGGTCGGCGTTACCAAGGTCTTGGTCACCGTCAATGTCCCAGAGAACGAAGCCATCGTCGGTGAAGACGTCGCTGTCCATCTGGTCAATCAATTGGAAGATCTGCTGGATGCCAATGGGGTCGTAGTAGCCGTAGCCGTCACCGCCACCGACAACGGAGTCGAGAGCGCACCAGTAGGCTTCCTCGAACGTGATGATGCCGTCAGGGTCGTGGTGGTTGGGGTCAGCGACCGTGACGTCTTCGTTGGCGTCGCCGCTGCCACCGGTGAGGGGGTGCGGCACGCCAGTTTCGGGGACGAATGGGCCAAAGCCATCGGCGGCACCGGTGAAGGTGCACTCGTTGAACATGTGGTCGTAGGTGACTGCCGGATTGCCGAAGCACTCGGTAATCCAGGTGCAGCCGACTTCCACCACACGGTTTTCGCCGACCACGTTGGCCGAGTCGACCTCCGTGGTCGTTGTGCCGGGCATCCAGAGGGGGCTGTCACCGAAGCCCCCGCAGAAACTGCAATCCACGAGGATCGCGGCTTCGATGTCCACGCCTTCGTTTGCCGCTTCAGCATTATCGAGGGCAGCCGTGATGGCATTACCGAAGTCGCGGTCATGCACACAACCCTCCTGGAGGGCCATGCAACTACCGGTCGCGTGTTGGGTGGGGCTGGGGTCCCACAGGCCGTGGCTGGAGTGCATGATGAAGATGCGAGCCGGCGCTCCACCTGCTGCTTCGGACGCGGCCGCTTGGGCCGCCGCTTGTGTGAGGCTAGCCGCAAAGGGCGCCAGGCGGGCCGGGCCTTCGAAGGCACTGCCGTCTTGGTATTCGGGGTCAAGTTGGTCGAAGTGGGCAGGGTCGTCAGCGCGGCACAGCGCAGCACCGTCTTCGTTGAAGTAGTGGATGTTGGCCGCAGGTAGACCCATTTCGTCCTTGGCGTGTTGAATCAACTTCTGGGCGATGAGGATGTCGCCGTGGCCAAGGTCATTGGAACACTTGACGTCGTTGAGGTTCATCAAGAAGAAGTAGTGGGTGTTGGCGAATGTGCCTGAGCCGGTGGCCGCACCGGGGGAGTAGTCACCCGCAATGACAGTGTCCGACGACAGGTCGGTGGCACCGTCTTGTGGCGACGTGATTGCCAGCGGCGTCGGAGAGGAGCCACCGGTCGGGGTCGCTTGGACCGGCCCGGCGAAGGTTTCGCCAGCAGCGTTGTAGGCGCTCACGACGAAAGAGTACGACACGTCGTTCGTGAGACCCGTGACGGTGGTGCTCGTGCCGGTTAGAGTCTCGGCCAGGCTGCCATCCGTGTACACGTTGTAGCCGTCGACGCCGCCGCCGTTGTTTGCAGGGGCCTGCCATGTGAGGGCCACTTGGCCATCGCCCGCGGCCGCTTCGAGGAGTTGCGGCGCGGAAGGGGCCACGAGGGACGGCGTGATGACGAGTTCAACGGAGTCAAAGGCGCCTTCCAAGTTGGCCGCGCCTTCCTGCGTGGGCCGGCGGAGGTATGTGAAGGCCCAATTGGCTTCGGCCGGGACGGTGCCCGTCTTGGTGTCGGTGTTGCCCTTGTTGTAGCCAAGGGACGCACTGTCCACCCAGTCGTTGAAGAAGAAAATGTCAATGGGGCTACCAAATTCGGTGCTCAACTCGTAGGACGAACCGTCACTGCCACTGATGTCAAACCAGTAGCCGTCAACGCCGTTGGCGTCGGTGCCAGTCCACCACGTGGTGGAGCCCATGAGGTTTTCATCGGTGCTCAAGGGCTGCTGGGGAACACCCTGGCACGTGCTGCAGAACGTGCTGATGTCGCCCGTGTACGTGGTGGCGCGCAGGCCGCCACGGCTGCCGGAGTCGATGGGGAAGCCATGCGCATTGAGGCCTTCACTGGCACCCCACGCACCGCCGTGGCCTGCGGTACCTTCGATGAGGAGGTTGCCCTTCACCGGGACTTGACCGCTGGGGTCACTCGAGGGTTGGTCGATGGAAACGTCGGCTGCGCCGGTGCCACCGCTGACCGTGATGGTCTGGGTCACATCGTCAAGGAGCGTGTTGTCGGCATCGTACCAACGAGCGACCAAGGTCACGGATTGACCCGCCTTGTCACTCAGATCGATGGGGGTGCTCCACGCATCCACTTTGTTGGTGGCATCCGTCGCAGTGTTGTCCGTGCCGCGGGGCGTTGCCTCGCCTTGCACGAATACCTCGACGCGTTCACCGGCGGGCGCGTCAGTTACCGTAACGGTAGCCGTGTCCTGGGCCGTATCGGTGCCGTCGTCCACGGCGAGGGTCACGTCGTAGGAACCGGCGGCGGAGTAGGTTACCGTGGTGTCACAGGCGGCCGCGTCACTGAAGACGGCACCTGCGCCACTCCACGAGCAACTGAAGGAGCCACGGTTGGCGGTGCCACTGACGGGAATGACGGAATTGGAGAGACCCGTGTAGGGACCGCCCGCGTCGGCGACCAGGGGGTCTTGGCCGCTGCCAAGTGTGTAATCTCGGGCGTTGTCGGCACTCGTCGAGTCGCCGACGTTGATGGTGAGAATGATGAGCGCGCCCGCGGCGGCCCCGTTGCGGCCGCTGAGTTTGCTCAACACTGTGCCGTCAATGGCGCCTGCACCGCCCCGTGTGGGGGGCGAAGTGCTGCATGCGTTCACGTCGGCACTATTGGCGTCAACGTTGAGCATGGTGCGGTTGATGGTCCACGTGATGGTGTTGGCTGCCGTGTTGAACTCGCCCGCGTCTAGCAGGTCGCCGAAGTTGCACGTCGCCGAGGAGTCTTGTTGCTTGACGCCGCCGCTGAACTGGTTACCCAAGGGGCTTTGGACGGCGCTGAACGAGTAGCACATGTCCGTGTCAATGCCGTTGGACATGCAGAAGTCAGCGCTGAAGGACACCGCGGCCTTGGCGAAGCCCACGTCAACACTCGGGGGTAGGCTCTGCAAGTCTTGGACCTCCATGACGAGGTCAATCGTGTTGGCGGTCTCGTTGCCGAACCAAATCTTGAGGATGTCAAGGAAATCGACGCTGTGGTCGTCGCCGTCATTGACCTCGGGGTCGTCGCCGCTGCCGGACGTGAAGTCAGGCCCAGCATTTTGCCAGATGGCTTGTAGGTCGGCGTAACCGGCGTCGGGTGCACGGTCAACAACCATGACACCGCGTTCGGTGATTTGGCGAGTCTCAACGTAGCCGATGCATGGACAGTCGCGGCCCATGGAGGCCAGGAAGTCGCGGTCGATGCTCATACTGACCACGCCGTCGTTCCAGGTAGTGCTGCCAGGGATGCTGCGCTGGACGACTGGGTCCCATAGGGCGGCGCCGGCGTCGGTAATGCGAGATTCAATGGTTACACCGTTTGCAACGACCACGAAACTGGTTAGAGCGCCGGTCGGGCGGGCGCCGTTGAGGATGATGTCAACGTCGAGGGTGTCAGCGCCAGCGTACACATCCACCATTTGGATGTCACCCAAGGCGCCCTCGGCTTCGGGGCCATCGAAGATGGTGCCGCCGAACAGACCGGCATTGCTGGAGGGAGCGTCGGAGGGGTTGACGATGTTCATCCAGTAGCGACCGGCTTGCCGGGCGTCGTAGTGCCAGATTGCGCCGGCGGACGTGCTGAACTGCATGCCGACCATATAGTGGCCAGACCAGTCAGCGGGAATGGTGAAGTCGCGGTGGTCGTAGCGGAAGTTACTGCCATCGGCGGCACCGAGCATTTCAACCGGACCGTAGACCAAACTCCCGGCTTCGTCGAAGACGAACAACTGGACAGGCGTTGAGGCGTCAATGACGGGGCCGTTACTAGTTGTGGTCCGGCTGCTGAAGCTAATGGGTTCTCCTGCAAAGTGGACGGCGGCGTTGTCGCTAGTAGCCACGGCGGTGTTGGCACCAACGTTGTCGCCGACGCCGATGGCACCGCCGTCGTAGGTCCAAATGGTGCCTTGAATCCGGCCGTCGGGGACCGGGAGGCTGTCGGCGCGGGCTTCAATGACAAGCACGTCGGTGGCATCGGCACCGTCGTCGTCCGTGACGGTCAAGGTCGCCACGTAAGTGCCGGCGTCCGTGTAGGTGTGAGAAACAGTTTGACTGGAGCCATCCGTGCCGGTGGCGGCTGTGCTTGCATCGCCAAAGTCGAGACTCCACGACACGACAGTGCCGTCTACGTCGGTGCCGCTGACAGTGAATTGGACGTCGACGGGGGCAACGCCGCCGGCCACGTCGCTAGCAAGGGAAGCAACGGGCGCTTCATTCTGGCCGGGGCCGCCCTCGCGGTCCACTTGACCGCGGACGGTCACGGAGCCAGGACCCACGGTGCCCGTGGGTTCCTCGATGGTGACGGTGGGCTGACCTGGGGTGGGGTCGTTGCGCAGACGCAGGGCCTCCTGAACCGCGGCGTAGGCATCAATGAGGCCGCGGCCACGCTTGTAATCGCGGCAGATGAAATTGTCAGCGTCAGCACCGAAGTTCTGGACGGCGTTACGGAAGCCAGGGAGTTCCTGGTCGAGGGTCGCGTCGTTATTCTTGGCACGAGCGGCGTGGCTTGGCTTCAGGAAACAGGAGTCGAGGTCCACGAAGCCGGTGCTGGCATCGTTGTTGCCCCATTGTTGGGTGCCACTGATGCCTGCGTCCGTCGTGGAGTCGGTCCAGGGGGTTGCCGTTTCGATGAGAATCTTCTCCACTTCAGCGGGAGTCAAATCGGGGTTGGCTTGGCGCATGACAGCGACCACGCCGGCCACATGGGGTGCAGCCATGCTGGTGCCGGTGGCACTGCCGTAGAACGGCGGGTCCCAGGCAGCGGGCACGACGCCGGCGGGGATTGCGGTCGCAATGATGCTGGTGCCAGGTGCGGCTACGTCGGGCCACGTGTGGACCACGGTCTTGCTGGAGGAATCGCTGCCCTGGGTGTGCGGCACGCAGCCATTGCTGCTGCTGCCTGCGGCGGCACCGTCGCGGGTGCCGCTGCCTTGGTCGTTGTAGTTGGCGACACTGATGACACCTGGAGTCGGGTTGCTGGAGTAAGTGCTGGTGAAGTAACTGCTGTCGGTGTTGGCCGCAGCGAAAACGACGCTGACACCCGCTTCCACGAGGCGGTTGCTAATGCTGGTTACACTGCTCGTCGCCACGTTGCCGCTGCAGTTGTAACCGCCACTCCAGGAGTTGTTGACTACAGTGAGGTTCCACTTGCCGCGATTGGCGTACATCCAGTCGAGGCTACCGGCCGCGTCGAGGACGAAGATGCCGGCACCCGCGCCGGCGCCGACTAGTTGCGCACCGGGGGCGGCACCCGTGGGGGGCTTGTTAGGATTGGAAAGGGGACTGAGGCCGTTGCGGGCTGCAAAGCCATTGCCCGCAGCGTTACCAGCAACGTGGGTACCGTGGCCGACGGTCTGGTCACAAATGGGCTGACTGACAGGCGCAAGCGGGGTGTTGATGCATTCCAGGACCTTAGCTTCCATGGGCATGCCTTCCACATGGGCAGGGGCGTACCATAGGTCGGGGTGGCCGGCGTGAATGCCAGAGTCGACGATGCCGATGACGGTGCCACGCCCATCCAGAGGCGTGCCGTCGGGGAGAGTAAGTTGGGGACGCAGGGGACTCAGGTCGCTTGCGGTAGGCCACCAATCTTCACCCCAGACATCCAGGATCTGAGTGGCCTTGGTGGCTGTTTCCAGATTGTAGGCCAGGATTTGATCCCATTCGAGGTAGTCGAAGCCCTCGTCTTGGGACATCGCGGCAATGTCACTGGTTGGACCAGCGACTGCAACGGCGGGGATGGCCACGAAGCGATACAGAACTTCGAGGCCACGTGCTTCGAGGAGGCCGTCGTCAGGTACGAGGTTGAAGTCGTCGTAGGCCACAATGGCGCGGCTGGGGTCATCATCGCCGAGTTCAGCGATTACACTTGCAAGGAAGGGCGTCGGGCTCGCCAAGGCACCTACGATGAGGGCCACGAGGGCGATTCGGCGGACGGCCGGACTTCCAAGGCTCTGGATGGCTTGCATAAATTCTGTCTCCCACTCACGTTACCGATGATGGGGACAAACCTCGCCTCAGCCGTAACAGGCCTTGAACAACAGGCTACCACCACCCGCATCGGCGAGCGTCAATTTCGGCACCAACCTTTCTGACTTAAGGGTTGGCGAGCAGGCACTCGTGGCCGACCGCCGGGATTTCAAGGCCAAAGACCGTCCTAGATTCGTGCAGCAGGCCGTGTCATGGTTCCACCAAAACGCCCGCGACCTGCCGTGGCGCCACGCCGAGCATGCAACGGATCCGTACGCACGCATGGTCAGTGAAGCCATGCTCCAACAAACACGCGTGGCCACCGTCACCGACCGCTTTGCCGCTTGGCTAGCAAGGTGGCCCGACTCCCAAAGCCTCGCGTCGGAACCCGAGGAGGCAGCGGTAGCGGCCTGGAAGGGACTCGGCTACTATGCTCGCGCCAGGCGCCTCCACCAGGCCGCCTGCCGCGTGGCAGCAGATGGATGGCCCGACGATTTCCAAGGACTCCTCAAACTACCTGGCCTCGGACTTTACTCCGCGGCAGCAGTCGCATCCATGGCGTTTGGCGAACCTGTTCCTGCAGTTGATGGAAACGTGGCGCGCCTAGCCATTCGCTACTGGGGCCTTGAGGCAGACGCCGCCGACCCCAGGGCAAGAAGCCGTGTGGCCGAGCGGTTGAAGGCTTTGATACCGGCCGACTATCCCGGCGCCTTCAACGAAGCCCTCATCGAATTGGGCGCCACCATCTGCGTGCCCCACAATCCCTTGTGTCATTCCTGTCCCCTACGGGACCACTGCGTATCTCACGCCACGGGCCGCCAAAACGAGTTGCCATTGCGGCCGGTCCGTCGGCGGCCACGCAAGGAGACCATTGTTGCGCACTTGGTCACTGACGGCGACTGCATCCTCCTGCATCGCCGGGGCCAAGGAATCCTGGAAGGCGCATGGGGCCTCCCCATGGAGCATGCCTCGAAGGCGGCCCGGACCACCACACCCATTGCAGCCCTGACCCATACCTTCACGCACCGTCATTGGGACATTTACATCGTGCACTCGACGGAGCCCCCCGACCACGCCAGCACCGATGCGGAATGGGTGACCTTCGCCCAAGCAACCCAACGAATCCATACGAAACTGGATGAAAAGGTCCTAGCGGCCGCCTCCGCCGCAGTCAAATAGCGGCCCAATTGGGGACGACCATGGCAATCGAAGCGGCCACTCTGCTCTCCGCCTTGGCAAGCGGTTTGGCGGTGGTCGTCGTAACTTGGTTCGCCGACCGGATTGGTGGCAGCGCAGGTGGGCTGCTTGCCACCGCCCCAGTCACGACTACGGCGGCATTCCTGTTCCTGACTGCCTCCGAGGGCTCCAGCATCATTGCAGACCGGATTCTCCTCGGCGGCGCATCTCTGTTCTGGGCCATCGCACCTATGCCCGCGTATTTCTACCTCCAGAAATGGCTCAGCCGGCCACCCCTGTGGCTTCGTATTGGCCTCGGCCTCATTGTGTACCTTGCCGTGTTCACAGTGGGTGTGCTGGTTGCCGATGCCCTCGTGCCATCACACTTGGCGCGCCTATGGTTCCCGGCCACATTCCTGTTGGTCCTGCTGTTCTACAAGACCTTCATGCGGGTGCGCATTGACCCCAAATACCTGCGCGGCGAGAAGGGACCTCTCACCGCCGGCGAGGTCGTCATGCGATTCGTCGCCGGCGCCGCAGTAATATTCATCGTCAATTGGATTGGCGGCATCAACCCGACATTGGGTGCCGCGTGGGCAGTATTTCCAGGCGTGTTTGTCGTAACGCTCGTGGTCCTCGGCCTCGGCCACGGCGCAGCATTTAGTGCCAGGGCCGCCCAGGCGGCAAGCCTAGGAGGCGCACCTCTCGGCCTGTTCCTCCTCACGTACTGGTTCCTGCTGCCGATACACGAAGGTGCCCTGTGGGCATGGACGAGCATGGCTTTTGCCTGGGGGGCATACTTTGGCGCGCTCGTGCCACTCTATCGGATGCGCAAGGCGAGTGTGGGGTATTAATGCCGGACGAAATGGCCGATGAAGTGACCTGGCACGACGTGGGTGCAGTGGAAGACTTCCGAGGGGAAAGGCCCACGCCAGTTCAAGCCGGCCGCCAGGGTGTCCTGGTCACCAGATGCCAGGGTGAATTCTACGCCACTGCCGCATTGTGCCCGCACAAGTTTGCCCCACTTGAAGCAGGGACCGTCGAACCGGGATGCATGCTGGCTTGTCCGCTCCACGATGCACACTTCAATCTCCGCACGGGAGACCCGCGGGAGGGCGACGGTTGGGCGGGACGCCTGCCTACCCACGCCGTCCAAGTGGTCGACGGGCGGGTGCTGGTGGCGACCTCGTAGGCCCGGCACCAGCCCCGATTGGGCTTACGATTCCTCGCTTTCCTTCTTGCCCGCTTCCATTTCACCCTTGAATTCCGTGCGGGCCTTCTGGAACTCGCCCTGGGCTTTGCCAAGGCTTCTCGCCAGCTTGGGGATTGCGCCTGCGCCAAAGAGCAGCAGCACCACGGCAAGGATGACGAGCCATTCAGTTTGACCAAAGGCCATAGGTCGCCCACTTAGCGCCCCCATATGACCGTTGAGGCAGGAGCGTGGTGGGGCCTACTGCGTTGGTTGACGCGCCAGGGCCCGTCCTGAATCAATTATATAGGCACTATTGTTCATGGTGCTG
Organism: Thermoplasmatota archaeon; assembly: GCA_041622975.1. Classification (GTDB taxonomy): domain Archaea; phylum Thermoplasmatota; class E2; order JACPAO01; family JAHFTW01; genus JBFJXH01. Next base: position 5,252 of record JBFJXU010000028.1, on the reverse strand, counting down.
GTGCGGGAATGAAGTTGTGGGACCTGTCCTCCGTGTACGTCACTATGGCCAACGATGTAATCCTCGATCAACCGAAACGTCGCCGCCTGCTCGACTACATCAAGCGGTTCCCCGGCACCACCTTCCGCGAAGTAGTCCGAGCCACGGGCTTCGCGTCTGGGACAACCCGACACCACCTCAACGTGCTCAAGCGACACGGCCTCGTCGCCGAATACCCCCACAAGAAGACCCTCCGGCTCTTCCAACCATCAGCCGACCTCGAATCTACGTGGCAAACCGTGGTACTCATGCGAGACCCTCACCTTCACCGACTCCTGATGTGGCTGGATGACAACCCAGGCCGGCCACAAAAGGGCATCATTGAGGCTGCATCCGACTGGGGCTGGAGCCGTTCGACAACCCAGCACCGTCTTGGCAGACTCGTGGACGAGGGCCTCGTCGAGTGTCGCGAGTTTGGTCAGTCCAAGCGCTACGAGCCCCGGATCCCTGACGAGGCCCGACACCTCATCGACGAAGGTATTCCTTTAAGCCGCTGATTTCGGGAATTGCGCTCGGGTCGTGTTGTCCCAGCATGGCGGCGTAGAATGCCACGTAGTCAAGTCGCTGCAGCAGCCCCGCTTGCGCGTTGATGTGATCTTCAGTGGTTCGAATGGCGTCCACTTGAATGTCAGACCAATCAATCCCCCACTCCTCGTACCGCTGTCGCATGTACGCCAAGCGTTGCTGCATCTGGCGGTTCTGGTCAGCGTGGCTCAAGCAGACCACCGCGAAGGCGCTTCTCACCGGGTCGCCACCCCACCCCATCAGGTCATTGTGGTTGCATTCCGGGACCATGTCCAAATCAGCGATTTTCTTGGCAGTCTCATTGAGCATACCGCGGAAGTGCAGGCCAACACCTCCCAAGGCGGGCGTAGCATAGATTTGTGGAATCTTGCCGATGAGTCGTCTGGCGAGCCCCTTGGCCGGATTGTTGGCTTCGGGCAGGCTCGGGCCGCAGGACTTGTCCACTTTCAGGATGGCTTGCACGGCATCCCTTACCGGGACGGGGCTGGCCAGGAGACCGCTGCCTTCCAGGTACCCAAGCGTCGAGCCCCACGCGAAGGCAAAGGCGGCGCGGGGTTGGTAGCCGGGCTCTTGGGGAACCACGACGTCGGCAAGTTCGCCTAGTGCACCCCCAGTGGTCACGGCCGTGACGGGCACGCCACGTTCCTTGCTGGTTTGAGCCACGCTCAGAGTCTCTTCGGTGGCACCCGAATAACTCAGGGCGATGGTGCGCCAGCCAGGTTTGACGTGGCGGGGAAATTGGTAGTGCTTGACCACCGTGATGGGGATGTCGAGGCTGCGAGTACAGGCGTCCTGGACCATGTTGGCGGTGACGCCGCTAAAGCCCATCCCCGCCATGAGCAAGCCCTCGACTTCTAGGTCGCCCTCGGCAGCGCTGAGTCCGGCGGCATGTCCATCCTTGAACATGCGGGCTTTTTCCTCGATGGCCTTCAGGTATCCTTGCGTGTCCAAGGGCCATGAGCCGGTGTCAAGGTCCACGGTGGTTCGAGCCTGGCACCGGTACTTAATGGCAAGACGTAGAGATTGGAGCCTCAGTAGAGCCGGTCGTCGTCATTCACCCATCCGGCCACGGCTCGGCCGGCTCCGATGAGCGCACGGGCCCCAATGATGGTGCCGGGGTCGAGGCTACAATTGATGCCGACCTTGGCCCCTGGGCCCACCACGGAGCCGAATTTGCGCCGTCCCGTGTCAAGGCGCGCGCCGTCTCGCCACCCGGCCCGGACGTTGCCGGGCGTTACTTTGAGGTTGGCCGTTTTGGTGCCGCTGCCAAGGTTGCACCCCGACGCCAGAATACTATCGCCAACGTAGTTGTGATGCGGTGCATTGGCATGGTCAAGCAGGATGCTTGCCTTGATTTCCGTGGCGGCTCCCACGTGACACCCGGCACCAATGGCCGTGGGCCCGCGAATGTAGGCATTCGGACCAATGCGGGCCCCTTCGCCAATGTGGACAACTCCTTCTAGGTAGGTGCCGCTCTTGATGATGGCACCTTCGGCCACGAATACGTCCCCCCGGATGTGTACGCCCTCCTCGACCAGCCCGGACCCGGTGAGGCCGGCGGGCACATATCGCCCCAGCAGTTCTTGATGGATGGTCAGGTAATCCCACGGCGTTCCAACGTCATACCAGGCCTCCGTCGTTGACACTTGCACCTCGCCAGCGTTTGCCCACGACGAGACGACGTCCGTGAACTCGAGTTCGCCGCGAGCCGAAGGTTGCAGGTCGAGGGCATCTTGGATGGCCTGATTCGGCACGCGGTAGCAGCCGGTGTTGACCAGGTTGGATGGCGGGTTGGGGGATTTCTCGTGAAGCGCCAAGAGGCGCCCTGCTTTGACTTCTAGGCACCCGTAGGCGCCGGGGTTGTCCACGCGGGCAGCAAGCAGGCCGAAGCCAGTCAGCGCACCGAGTTCCCTGCCGTCAAACAGCGCGTCCGCCATGACCAGGAACGCGTCCCCATGAACTTCCGGGGCGGCTACGGCCACTGCGTGCCCCGTCCCTCGCGGTTCCCGTTGTTCGACCACATGAATGGGCAATCCGCCCCAGGATTCCGCGCTGGCCGCGACTGCAGCGCCTTCGTGACCGACCACGAGGACTACGCGAGTGGCCCCGGCGTCCTTGACGCCGTCGAGCACATGCCAAAGCAACGGGCGCCCTCCAAGTGGGAGGAGGGGTTTGGCGAGGCCTTGCGTAAGGGGTCCCATGCGGGTGCCTCGGCCTGCTGCGAGCACAATGGCGTCCACGGTGCGCCACGGACGAGTCGGCATAGAAGGGTTCGGCAATGTTTTGCATGGTCCCCGGCCTCCCAGCGTTGTGCGGGTCTTGGTCGCCATCCCCTGCCTGAATGAGCAGGTTGCCATCGGTTCCGTGGTCTTGGAGGCCACGCGCCATGCGGACGAGGTGGTGGTCATTGACGATGGCTCGAAGGACCGGACCAGTCACGTGGCCGAAGCAGCCGGCGCCACAGTGGTGCGTCACGAGGAGAACCAAGGCAAGGCTGCGGCGTATCGGACATTGTGGGATTACGCCCGGAACAACGGCGCCGATGCGCTCGTTGTGCTGGATGGCGATGGCCAGCATGACCCAGCCGAGATCCCTCGCTTGGTCGAAGCGTTGCACGGGGCAGACATCGTCATCGGTGCCCGCATCGGTAAAGACGTGGACATGCCGAAGTGGCGCAGGGCAGGAGCCAGGGTCCTGGATGCTGCAACGGCAATCAGTGCCGGCACGGCGGACGAGGGACCCAAGATCATCGACAGCCAATCGGGATTCCGCGCCTACAACCGCAAGGCAATCGAGGCCATTCGACCTGCCGGGCGTGGCTTCTCCGTCGAGAGCCACCTCCTGATGGATGCCCGCAAGGCAGGGCTACGCGTGGCACAAGTGGAAGCCAAGATCCGGTATGATGTGGACGGTTCCACCATGGGTTCGTTCCGCCACGCCACTGGCGTACTCAACGCGGTCTTGAACCAGATTGGGATCCGCCACCCGCTACTGGCTATGGCTGTGCCCGGCGCTGTCCTACTGGCGCTGGGCGTCTTTGCGCTTGGATTCACGACGATTGAGTATCAACGGACGGGCTACCTTTCAGCCAGGTGGCTCTTGGTGGGCGGCTTCAGCACAGTTCTCGGGGTCCTGGGCGTTACGGCTGGCCTGCTGTTCCAGTTGCTCCCCCAGCGCATTGCCATGGAGTTGAGGCACGTCTTGGAAGACTTCAAGGAGTCGCGCTGAAGGCATCGCGCCAATGGGTGCGGGGGATTCCGAGAGCGTGGGCTTTGGATGAGTCGAGCACGCTGCATGCCGGGCGCTTGGCGGGGGTGGGATACTCGGCCGTCGGGATGGCTACTGGGCACGGCGCACCCAATCGTTGGGCAATTGCTTCAGCAAATCCATGCCAAGTGGTTTGTCCGGTGCACGACAAGTGGTAGAGACCTCGCTCAGCCGCCAGGAGGGGAACCTGTTCGGCGAGCCACCACGTGGGGTTTGGAACGCCGAGTTGGTCGTCCACCACGCGAACGGGTGCCTCACCTTCCGTCATGAGGCGCTTCATCGTGGTGTAGAAATTCTTGCCTGTGGACGCATACACCCAGCTGGTGCGAAGGACAAGTCCTCCGGCCGCAAGGACCGCTTGTTCGCCCAAGAGTTTGCTGCGCCCGTAAGCGTTGATGGGAGCCGGTTCGTCGTCCTCCAGGTAGGACGGTTTGCGACCGTCAAAGACGTAATCGGTGCTGAAGTGAATGAAGCGCGCACCTACCTGCCGGGCTGCGTTGGCCGCCGCCTCAACGGCGGTTCCATTGACGAGCGTCGCTTCGGCTTGGTGGTCCTCGCACCAGTCAACGCGGGTTTCCGCTGCAGCGTTGATGACCGTTCTGGGGCGCTCGTCGCGGATGATACCTGCAATCTGCTCGGGGTCGTGGAAGTCGGCGCGCGACCGGTCGTACGGTTTGGCTTGCGGGAAGACGCGCAGTAGTTCTTGCCCCAGTTGACCGGTGGCCCCGAAGAGAATCATGCACCGAGGAAAGGGAGTGCTCGGTCCTTCTCGCTGACGATCGCGTCGGTGATGGGCCACTGGATGCCAAGGGCGGGGTCATCAAATCGAATGCCGCGCTCCCCGGGGGGATAGTAGATGTCTGTGCAGTGGTAGAGAATGTCCGTGTCGTCTTCTAGCGCTTGGAAGCCATGAGCAAAGCCAGGGGGGACGTACAACGCCGACCCATCGGGGGCCAGTTCGCGGGCGTACACTTGGTGCTTGGTCGGACCTTCGCGGAGGTCCACGGCCACGTCAAGGATGCGGCCCTGCAAGCAGCGAACCAATTTTCCTTGGGGGTGTTGGATCTGGTAATGCAGGCCTCGGACGGTGCCTTTTGCGCTTCGGGATTGGTTGCACTGGACGAATGGGGGCACGCCGTGAGCGGCAAGGTCGGAGGCCCGGTAGCATTCGAAGAAGTGGCCTCGGTCGTCGCCGTGTACGACGGGTTGGAGTAGCAAGACACCGGGGATTTCCTGCTCTTGAATCATGCCTTCACCAAGCCGCGCAGGTATGCACCGTACGCGTTGTCGCCGTATTCCTTGGCCAACGCACTCAATTGTCCGGCGTCGATGAAGCCCATGCGGAATGCTACCTCTTCGATGCAGGAGACTTTGAGGCCCTGGCGTTTCTCGATGGCGGCGACGTAGGCGGCGGCTTCGTG
>JBFJXU010000027.1:0-15597 GCA_041622975.1 Thermoplasmatota archaeon | reverse complement strand
CGCCGCCGAGCTGGGCCGACACCCGGTTCAGCCAGCCGGAGGGGGTCCCCCGCCGCCAGGGGGTAAGTCAAACCGTCGCTGCGGCTATCAATGGCCTCGTTTGTCGCAGGAAAAGAAACGAACGGTCACTCCCAATCGCACCTGGAGTTTCTGGGGGTAATGACCCCTGGCGGCCCCCTAAAGGGTCCCCCGCCGCCAGGGGTGCAGCTTGATGTTGCTACGCGCCGTCTGGCGCCTTTGATTGTGCAAGAAATATGGGTGAGAAATAAGAGGGGAGGAGGGGGTGAAAGGGAAGAAGCGTCTTAGTCCCGCCTATGGCGTGAGGCCTTCCAGTTGGGCGCGGGCACCGAGGGCGGATTGGACCACCTGTTGGGCCTGAGCATCGAGGCTGCGGCCTTCGAGGAACAGACCGGTCAGGTCGCCCTCGACGGCATCATGCACCGAAGACCAGTACTCGAAGCGCTCCTGGTGTTGCGGGATGGGGACCGTCTTGTAGTCCTCGGCAACGTTCCAGATGTAGTCGAGGTCGATACCGACCTCACTCGTGGCTTCGTTCTCGATGGTCCCAATGACGCCCTGCGTCTGGGTGGCCACGGTTTCCGTGACCTGTGTCACGTGGATCGCCTCACTGATGATGGTCTCCACGTGGGCCTGGGCAGCCGTTTGCAGATCAGCCAGGGCCTCGATGCTCGCCTCTTGGTCAAGGCGCAGGCGTTCCGAGGTGGTGTGCTCGATCATGGCAAGGCCGAAGGTCTTGGCGTCCTGGGCTTCTTCTTCAGCCTGGCCAGCCAGTCCGTCGAAACGGGCCTTGGCATCGGCAGCAGCACTTTCCAGGGAGTGGATTGCGCCTCGGGCTTCTGCTTCTGCTTCCGCCTTGGCACTGGCCACATCGCTGAGGTGACCCTCGGCTTCGGCGCGGATGCTTGTCTGCGCTTCTGTGGAGAGGCGCAGGACTTCCTCGGCGTAGGCGGACATGTCCTTGCCCGTCTTGGCTTGGATGCGGGCGAGTTCATCGAGGGCCTCTTGCGTCTTGGCCTCCACGAGGTCCAAGCGAGATTCGGCTTCGGCTTCGATGCGGGCTTTCTCGTCATCCAGGCGGGCCTGGGCATCAGCCAATGCGGCTTCGATGTTCCGGGTCTCCGTTTCCACGGTCGCGTCGATGCGGGCGTGCGCCTCGGCGGACAGTTCTTCGGCGTGGGCAACATGTGCCTGGGCGCGACCCTCGAGTTCGGCGCGGGCCCGGTGCGCGTCGGCCTGAATGGCTTGGGCGCGGGCGTGGGCTTCACTGGTCAGGTCGTTCTCCGCATCTGCTTGAATGTCACGGGTCTCCTCGATGAGCGCCGTGGCACGACCAACGAGTTGATTGTTGGTCCCAGTCATCGCCGTGAACTGGCCTTCAACGTGACCGTAGACACCATCCATGGATTCCAGGAAGATGTCTGCGTGCTCGAGCGCAACTTGGGCGCCGTCCTCGTCGGGGTCCACTTCATTGCCGTCGAAGCCGCCAACGGGCAGCGTGCCAAGGGGACTGGGGCCAAGGCCGCCAGTGAGTTCCTCAAGGCCACCAAGTTCGGTGGGCAAGCCGCCCCCGAGGCCATCCGTCAGGCCCCCGGACAAGCCGGTTGGGTCCTCGATGCCGCCAGGCAGGGCGAACCCGTCGAGTCCATTGACATCGTCAAGACTGTCCAATGGCACGGGGGTGCTGCGGGGGTCGAGGTTGGTTGGCAGGCTGGTCCAGGACGCTACTTGCCCGGGTCCCGACACGACAGGTGCGGGGAATGTGGGTAGCGAGTAGGGATCCACGTGGACCGGGGGCGCCAGGGGCGCAACGGGCATGCCGGGTACCCAGCCGACCGGTGTGGCCGGGAGGCCGGTACCAGTAAGCCGAGCCGCTTCGGCTTCGGCTTCAGCAACGACGCCGTCAAGGGCGCCGGTCGCGGTACGGCTGGCCGCATCAATGCGACCGTGGGCGTCGGCGACGGCTTGTTCGGGCGCCGTCAACGGCCCCGCGAAGCCAGGCAACGTCTGTTGCGCTTGGGCCGCGATGGATTCACCGCTGTGCTGGTCGAGTTCATTGGCTTCAAACGGCGCCAAGGCCAAGAGGCCCGTGACGACGAAGATACCCGCCAAGCCCATGGCTCCTGCCATGAGCCACTTCTTCGGGACCTTTCGGTCGCGGCGTCGTGGCTTGTTCTTGGGGTCCAAGGGACGGAATTCAACGGGCTTTTCGTTCAGGGGGTTTTTTCGCATATTTGTTCACCTCATAGGGGGGTTCAGAGGAACTTGGCTCCCAGGGCCTCCAGGTCCTGGCGTGTCTGGGCGATCACGGTGTATCCGTACTCGACATCCGTGGCCACGTCGTATGCAGTGGCCAACGCAGCAGTCTGGTTGGTTTCCAGGTCGTCTGCGACGCCGTACCAGTGGTCGGCGCGGCGTTCGTAGTCGAAGTACGCTTGACGCTCGTAGTCAGCAGCCACATCGCGGATGATGTCCACGTCACGGCTCACAGACACGTCCGTGTCGTGGCTGACCATGTGGGCCAGGTCCTGGCTTCCGTCCAAGGTAATCTTGGACGCGGCGTTGACCTGCAGGGCCGCTCGGAGAACGGCTTCTGCGTGGACACGGGCCTCGGCGCGGGCCTTCATGCTGGCCGCCGCGGCGGCGCGCAGGTAGGCTTGCGCACGGACTTCGGCGTCGGCGCGAATCTTGGCAGTCGTGTAGGCCTCGGCGCGGAGCGTGGCGTCAATGGCAACCTTGGCGCGGGCCTCGATGCGGGCCTCGGCCTCCGCGGCGGCACTGAGCGTAACATCAGCGCGGGCTTGGGCGGCGGCGCGCACATGGGCGGCCTTCTGCAACAGCAACTCGCTGGTGGCGTTACCCTTGGCCCAGGCGGCAGCCTCTGCTTGTGCGGCGGCTCGCCAGATGGCCTTGACCTGGCCGCTCGTATCAGCGCCAGCTGCGTCGCCGGCTTCCGTGATGGCCTCGGCAGCCATCTGGGCCTGCGCGCGGATGTTGGCAGCGGCCTTGGCGGCCGACTCAGTTGCGGCTGCGGCTTGGGCCTCCATCTCGCTGGCGGTCTCGGCGCTGGTCTCGAAGATGGCGGTGACCTGCTTTTCGGCTTCAGCGCGAACCTTCCGCTGGGCCTCGAACTTGGCCTCTTCAATCAAGGAGATCTTGTGCTCGGCTTGGGCGTGGGCCGTGGCTTCCGCTTCGGCGGCGGCCTTGAAGGTGGCGTCGGCCTTGGCTTCGGCTTCAGCAAAGAACGCCGCTTCGGCTTCAGCGGTGGCTTGAGCCGTGGCTTCTAGTTCCGCTTCGACCGAGGCGGCCAAGGTTTCCTGGGTCTCGATGGTGATGTGGACACCACTGAGCGTGTTGGATAGCACGCCGTGCGCCTTGCCGAGGGTCGCCTTGGCACGAGCGTGCGCGTCGGCGGCGGCCTCTTCATCCGGGGCTGCCGTCCAAGTGGTGTTTTCGGCGTTGCCAACACCACTGTTGATGGTGCCTGCTTCATCGTTACCGATGATGATCTCGGAGCCTTCCTGCTCCTCGACGTTGCTGTTAGCGTCACCCTTGACATCAACGTAGACGTCAACAATGGCCAGGGCGGCACCATCGATACCAGCCACACCGGTAGTGGGGATGCGAAGCGCAGCGCGCACGCCTGCATCGCTCTCCACGTGTTCCCAATCCTCGGCTTCGCCGGTCTCGGGTTGGTTGATCTCAGATTCAAAGGTGGGTCCTTCGAAGTCCTCGACATCGTCGGCGCCGGGACTTGCTTCCACCGCACCTCCTACGAAGCCCTCGGGGGCTTCTTCGAGTCCAGTGGCCGCTTCACCCGCGGCGCCTAGACCCGCTTCTCCTTGCGCGGTCGCCTCTGCGACCGCGTCTCCTGCCGCCTTGGCGGCGGATTCGAACTCTTGTTCGGCCGCCGCTGCGGCTTCGGCCATTGCTTCACCGCTTGCTGCGGCTTCGGCTTCAATGGCCGCGAGGAACTCAGCAAACGTTTCGTTCGCCGCCTCCTCGAATCCTTGTTGCTGTCGGGAACTCATCCATTCGGGGTCGACGCTAGCCGGCTCCGGTTGGATGGCGCCCCACAGGGCTTGACCTCCGAACGCGAGTACGGCGATGAGGCCAAAGCCCACCACCGTGGCGCGAACGGGTTTCTTGTTTCGTGACGTCGGACGGTTCATTCTGTCACCAAGCACCGTCTTGCCCGGCAACGCACGATACCCATGCGGCGAAGCATGCAGGATTACACTCCTCCTGTTGGGAGCCGCTGCGATGGCAGCCAGTACATGGCCGACTTGGTGAACCAGCGGAAGGGGAGCACATCCCGCAAGGCCCCACGGGACCATTGCACCTGTTCCCCAATCCCCCTAAGTGCTACAACGCTCAGTCATAATCTGATGGCCTTGGTCCAGAAATCACAGGTATCCCGCGACCGATTGATTAGCCTCGTTGCTGCCAACCCCGGCATCCACGTTCGGCGCTTGGCGATGTTGACGGGAATGAGTTGGAACAACTGTCAGCATCACCTGCGCTCATTGGAGCGCAACCAGCAAATCACGAGTCGGAAGGTGGACGGGCGCGTCTGCTGGTTCGACCGCCGCCACGGTGCCCATCGTGGCAAGGCCGCCACCGTGGTCTTGCGTGATCCCATCAACAAACGCATTGCCACGGCAATCCGTGACCACCCCGGCATCCACCAACAGGCTCTCGCTGAGCAACTGGACCTTGCTGCAAGCGTCGTGCACCGCCGGGTCATTCGCCTCGTGGACACAGGCCTAGTCTTGCGCCACCAAGACTCACGCCGCATGATTCTCCACGCAGCCGCCAGCCTCGAAGAGGCGCTGGCACCGGCCTACTCCACGCCCTTTGTTGGATTCCAAGCGGCGCGCATCGAGTCCTGACGCCAAACAATCCACCAACAGCCAAGTGCACGGCGCACGGAACGTCCTACGTGGACAACCCATCCTACCTAGCAGCAGGTGTCGTCGGCGTTGAGCGCGCTGAGGCCGTGGGCGCATTGGTGACCTCGGCCTACATTGACAACGCCATCGCCCAACCGGACCGCGTTGCCTTGCTGTGTGCTGCCTGGGATCATGACGACATGCCGGCGGGAATTCACGCTACGGGGGCTAGCCTGGCTGGCCTGCAATTTGGCGCCGAGTTGCCCGATGTGCGTGCCATCTGGGATCGTATGTTGTTGCAGGCGGGCAGTGCTGCCGTATTGGAAGCAACGAGGCTCATTGGCGCACATCGTGTGCCCCCCGCCGACCTAGTTGACAAGGCCGAGGCTCACCTGGGCGCCCGCGTCGGTGCATGGCATGACATCTTGGCGTACGCCGCCTGGCACGAAGCCATGTACCGTGCAAATGTGCACCGGGCGCATGCAACGGATGACGCCCGGCTGGAAGATTGGCTTACGCGGCTGGTGTAGTTCTCACAACGGGCCCGGCACGGCACCGGTGTAGTCGAGGACGTAGAATCCCGTGCCCCGGTCCGTGACCCAGAGCAGGTCGTCCTTCCATCGGGCCTGATACACATTTGGTCCGTAGCCATCGGGGCTGAAGTTGGGCTTCTTCCACCAGATTGGTCCGTCATAGGGTGTGTCAGGGTCGCCGTGGGGCAGGTAAAATGCCGTGGCCGTGGGCGTGAATGGGTCCGTGATGTCGAGAATCCAAACTCCTGCGTGGTAGTGGGCCACGGCCAAAAGGCCCCGGTCCATGTCTGGCACCGTGGTGTGGCCACTGAAGATGAATCGATCTGGAATGGTGACTTCACCGGGAAGTGCCCATGTTCCCAGTTGCCGCATGGCGCCGGGGTCGGTCACATCATATGCGCGAATCACGCCACTACCGGATTCCAAGGCCCCGATTTCGGGGGCGCTCCATGCAATGACTCGGCCGTCCGCGCGGGCGCGTGGCTCTTGCATGACCCAGTGAATGTTGCTCACTTCACTCGGGGCCGGGTCGTCCACGACACTGATGGGTCCGATGGTGCTGCCCGCCAAATTGGACACGTCGAATACCACGGCCCCCCCTTGCCAATGGCTCACGTAGGCTAGGAGCCTGCCGTCTGGATGCTGCTGCACCAGGACGTCATGTGGGAAGGACCGCTCCGTGTCGAGGTACGCCTCGGGTAGGCGGAGTTCGGCCACGTCAACGAGGCTAATCTGTCCCGCCGACTCCACAACACGCGCCACGTTCACGTGATTCCCGGGGAATGGATTACGCGCCTCGCTGCCAAAGTAGAGGGGCTGCCCCACGTAGAACAGGTACAAGCCGTCGTCGTACTGCCAGAAATCCATGTTGTGGCTGCCGAGGAGTTCCACGGGGACGGCGCCGGCGTGCCGGGGCGAAGTGCGGTCGGAAATGTCCCAGAAGTGGAGGCAGATGCTGCAATCGGCGGCGCCGTCGGGGCTTGTCAAGCGGCCTGCTTCAGGGATGTCCTGCACGTTGAGAACCGCATAGCGGCCGTCGGGCGTGACGCGGACCTCCTGGAAGGAGTTGCCGTCAATGAAGGTCTTGGATAACACTCGGACATCACGAGGATTACTTACGTCCGCAATGACGAAACCACCCTCGTCGTCGCCGTCGATGGCGACGAATGCCAGGTCCTCGCCCGCTTCCTCATCTGCCCAGAACACGAAATTGGCGTAGCCATTGTCACCCAATGTTACGTCTAAGGAACTCCATGACACGAAGTCGATTCCATGACTTGCCGTGTGTAGGGAGTGGTCGTTGTGGTCGTGGTCTATGACGATGGGTGTTCCGATGAGGTCTGCCACCGCGCCATTTGCATCGGGGTCCACGCACCCTACAAGGGCAGTACTGACAAGCAGGAAGGCAATCAAGCGCATGCGCGGCGCAGGCCGGCCCCTGGACTCAAGGGTTTGGGGTGCTCGTAGGGGCCCGGCGCGTCGGCTTGAAGAACCAGTGGGGCTGCGGGCATCCATGCACACCTGCGACCGCTGCCAAGCCTACGAGGACCACGTCATGGCAGGCGGCGACGACCTGGCGCCTTGTGATGACTACGAGATGACGGAGCCGTTCAAGGCCTGGGTCGTGGAGAGGATGCAGGATGAAATCCGAGCCCAAATCGCCAGTGCCGGCCTACAGCAGAGCGGCGGCCAGCAAGAACAGGATGAACAAGCCGACGATACTCCATAGAACAAGCACGAACCGCTGTAGCGTCCGGTCCGCCGATGGGGCGCCTTCCTGATCGGCGTTGCTCGCCTCATCCTCCATGTCTGCTGACTCTGTGTCGCGAAGATCCGCCTGGCCCGCCTCCAATGAGGCGTGTCCGGCGGCCGGTTTCGCTCCTGGCGGGCGGACCGTGACAACGTTTCCTTTGTCATCACGTGCAGGGCCGCCTGGTGCTGCGTGGTCCATCGCGTGCGCCTCTGCTGCGTCGGATTGTGCTTGTAGCCAGGAGAATCCCGGTGCGTGCTTGGGGCCGGCGGTCGTGGCTTGGGGCTTGGGGGCGTCCTTCGTCCACCTCTCTTCGTCGTCGCCGCGGACCTTGCGCCAGAGGCCCGCCGACTCATCGCCTCCTTTACCTTGACCCTCCAAGACCCGCTCGTGCAGAGGCTCCTCCTTGAGGCGGTCAGGAGACCAGAACGCCATCAGGTCTTCCACCTCCACGGGTTCTAACTCCGTTTCAACGATGGGTCTGGCCCGCCCCGAGGCCGGCCATTCGTGTTGCTTCTCCTTCTTCGTGCCGGGCCAGGCCGGTATGGATGGTTCGTCCGCCTCAGGTGCCTTGGATTCCTTGATTGTGCGCTTGGTGGGTGCCTCATGGGTGAGCGTGTTGGCATCGAGGATGACGACGCCCATGCGGGTAGCCATGCGCCTCATCAAGGGGGTAATCGTAGTTGCTGCTGCCACTGGCGTGGCCTTCAAGTCACGCCCCAGGCGCTTGATGTGGCCCAGTTCCGGGCCCTCGAACCCGCCTTCGTCTTCGAGCGCTACCACGAGGCTTCCGAGGCGCGACTGCACGAGGAGGTCCACGTGGTGGATGTTGCCCATGTCGTCGCGTACACGGGCGTTATGGGTGACCTTGTACCCCTTGCTCTCGTAGTGGTCGATGACGGCCTGAGCGTCCACGGATGGCGCAGTGGTGCGGGTGCCTTAAGCCCTCACCGGCACCAGCGTGCCGCTGGATGCATGGCGCCGTGTGCGTGCTTCACGCGTGCACGACTTCCTGCTCGCGAGCCGACTTGAGCCACCCTTCGATGCGGCGCCGGTCCACGCGTAGGTCAATGTGGCCCTTGTGGCGCTCCCTCTGGAGGCGGGACCAAACCGTGTCCGCGTTGGCGCGCCGCAAGTCGTTCACTGTTGTGAATCCGGCGGCACGTAGCGCCTGGGCCGCGTTGGCGTCAATGCCAGGCACCTGCAATAACTGGGCTGCGGCCTGCCATTCGTACACGCGTGCGGGCAAGGCGTCCAACGTGGTTGCCAAGGAATCCCCGTGGGCTTGGACGAGGTCGCTTACGGTCCGGATTCCCGCGCGTCGCAGCGGTGCAATGAAGCGGCGTGGAATCGCCGATACTGCAGCGATGCCAGGGGTGGTGTGCGAACTGAGGACTTGCCGAGTGGTCTCGGCCGCGTCCTCCACGGATGCAAGGCGTCCATCAAACTCGTCGACCCGGCCCTGCACTTCAAGGAGCGTGGATTCCAGGTATTCCAAGCGGGGTTCCACCTGCTCAAAGTGAGTCCTCGCAATGGCTCGCTGTCCATCAAAGGAGCGGGTCAGGTTGCTGAGGATGAAGAACTGACTCATGGCCAGCAGGGCAACCGTGACGCCGAGTACCGCCAGCGCTGCCGAACCTGAAAGTACGCCGGCCCCACCCAATAGGGGGGCTGCCAGCAAGGTCGCCAAAATCGCGATGCCGAGCGCCAACGCAAGGCCTTGGTAAACGCGGCCCTGGCTGAGCGTAGGCTCGACGGGGTCATCCTGAAGGGTCATGGGAACCATGAGGTTGTCGGCGTGACCCTCCCAATAGAGTCACTTGTGGCTCCCACTGCCCATGGTGGACTTCGGGCCCTTAGGCCACGATGCGATGGCGGGCCGCGTCGATCCAGGCCTCGGCCTGAGCCTCATCAATGTCCAATGTCGTCGTGCCCCGCTTGCGTTCGCGCTGCAAACGTCCAACGATGAGGGCCGGGGTGGCCTGCTGCAAATCCGTGACGCTGTGAATACCACAATGGCTCAGGGCCTCGGCCTCCCGGCGCTTAATGCCGGGCACCTGTAAGAGCCGGGCACCGGCCTGCCACTGGTAAACCCGATGAGGGAGGACGTTGATCTCCAGGGCCAGCGCATCCCCATCCACGGCAACCAATTGGCCCACCGTGCGGATCCCTGCGCCCTCAACGGCTGCCACCATTTTGGGCGGAATCACGCCAGCCTCTGAAATGGAGGGCGTGTCATCTACGGGGGGAACCTCAACGCCTCGGCCTGGCGGCGGGCGCACACCACCTGAACTCGAGTGGTACGCTTGCGGGGACCAAGCCCCAGAGGATTGTGCTGCACCTCGGCTTGCTCCGGTGGCCTGAGCGATGATTCGCTCGTTACCTTCCACGCGGGCCTCGACGGATGAAATGCGTTCCTCGATGCTAGCAAGGTGTCCTTCAATCCGGGCAACGGGTGCCTGGACCGCCTCGTCGTGACGGTCCACGTATTCCTTCTCCTCCCGGATGGCTGCGCGAATGGCAAGCAGCATCACGACGTTGGTCACCACGAGGAGCGCGGTGGTAATACCAAGCACGGTAAATGCGGTTCCGGATGTCAAAATACCAGGGCTGCCCGGGGCGGCCACGGCAACAATTCCAATGATGAGCACACTCACCACAATTGCACCAGCCAAGGCTGCAAAAAAACCACTCCGCTGTTCCAATCGGTCGGTCATGCGTGTATTTTGCCGTCGTTCGGCTAAACTGGTTGCGCCTTGGCCGTGGCCCATCCAGGGCATTGGGGCCGCGGGTAGGGAGTAGGGGATGCAGATTATTGCCTGCGAACCGTTAAAGACGGAATGGCGGTCCGGGTCGCCATGAAGGTTGGTGGTGACTACCGTCTTTTTGCTTTATTGATGGCCCTCTTGGTGGCGGCGCCCGTGGGATTCGTGGTGACTGCGACGGGGTCAACTGACTCGGATGGAGATGGCGTTCCGGACAGCGCCGACAGCGACGACGATAACGATGGCATTCCCGACTTCGCCGAACCGTTGAGTGCCGACACCGACGGCGATGGAATCCTCAATCAATTTGATTTGGATTCTGACGGTGACGGCATTCTCGATGTTGATGAAATTGGGAGGGGTGAACTCGACACGGATAACGACGGTCGAATTGATGGCGACGTCAACTCCTATGGGGTGCCGAGTGTAATTGCCGAGGGGCCGTCGACGTTAGACTGCCCCGCGATCGACTCCCTTCTCACCAATGCCGGCTTCGAATCACCACACCTTGGCTGGGCTCGCGAGCTGCGTACGGATGCTAGCAACGTTCCAGGCTGGAACACAACGGCGTCCGACAATAAGATTGAAGTTTGGAGGGATGGCTATCAAGGTGAGCAAGCCCTTGATGGCGACCAATGGGCTGAATTGAATGCAAACGAGCGTGCCACTTTGTACCAGGACACGGAAACCGTCCCTGGTCAGTGGTACCAACTGGTCATTGGACATGCGGCTCGCTGGGCCACCGGCGGAGTTGCTGAGGAAATGAAATTCAAGGCCGACGGCACGGTAATCGCCCACTACTCGAGCGACCAGAATGACGTGTGGAATGTGTATACGTCGACGTTCCAAGCGAAGGACGCTTCCACCCGCATTGAATTTGAATCGGTCCTGCCCGATGGCAGTGTAGGGAACTTCCTTGACGTGATTGGCGTTTACTCGGGGTGCGGTTACCCCAACGAGGACGGTGACGCAGATGCCGACCACGTGGACGCAGTCAATGACTGTCAGGTCGGCGGTACTGATACAGACGGTGACGGAACCGTTGACGAATGTGACCCCGACGATGACAACGACAATCTCCAAGATGGCGACGAGGCCGCACACGGCACCGATCCCCTAAACGAGGACTCGGATGGGGACGGTGCCAATGATGGAGACGAAGTCTACGTCCACCAGACCGATGCTACGAATCCGGACAGTGACGGTGACGGCGTTCCCGACGGGGAAGAAATCGATGCAGGAACCAATCCCAACGACTCGACCTCCGCGCCGGCGCCGGACTCGGATGGCGACGGTATCCGCGATCCAGACGACCCCGACGATGACAATGACGGATTGACGGACGTGGAGGAGAATAGACATGGCTGTCTCAACCCGCTGGATGCATCAGACGGATCAAATGGCGACCAAGATCATGATGGTGTGACGAACCGCGCCGAGATCGACGCCGGAACCAACCCTTGCAATGCTCCCCCCAATGTTTCCTTCATCACGACGGGTCACGCGGTCCTTTTCAAGGATAACTTCAGCGCCGAAGGGCCTCGAGACTCGTCGCGGTGGCGCGTCCACAGTGACGACCCAGACGCTGCCTCATGGGATGGGGATGCCGTGTTCCTTACCGAGAATAAGAATGGGCAGTCTGCAGCAATCTTCGCGGATGCTGCGCTTACGGCGCCCCAGTGGGATGCCTCCTGGCAGTTCAAGGTCGGTGGAGGCAACGGTGCCGATGGCTTTACTTTCATGTTCTACAAGGACGAAGAAGCCTACCTGGGCTCTGCCCCTAGTGGTGGAACCATTGGCTTCCAGGGCGGGGGTTACGCGGTAGAATTTGACACGCACCGCAACCAGGGCTGCGACGCCGCCTCTAACCAGGTGGCAATCGTCAAGGATGACGTCTGCAACGTGCTTGCCGAAACGACGGACTCTCGCGTGTCTGACAATGCCTGGCACCTGGCCCGCGTCGCCTACAACCACGGGGAGGTCAGCGTGCGCATTGACGGAGACTTGGTTCTCCAACACACCATTGCAGTGCCGAATCAAACATTCACGGGGATTGGATTCAGCTCGGCAACGGGTCTGCTCAACGACAATCACATCATCGACGATTTCGTAGTTTCCACGGCGCCCTCTTTCCCGACGCTGCATGACGTATTTTTCGATGCGACGGCGACCGACCCCGAAGGCGGGCCGCTTACCTACGCGTGGGCATTTGGCGACGCTGCAGTCGGATCGGGTGAGGACACTACGCACCAGTACGCAGACGACGGAGCATACCATGCGTGCATCACTGCAACAGACAATGCAGGCCAATCCACTTCTGCTTGCGACACAGTAAACGTGTACAACCGAGGCCCCCAAGCCGGCTTCCAGTGGTCGCCCGCATCCCCGCGCGCCGGCGAATCTGTTTCCTTCACGAGCACCGCTAGTGACCAGGATGGCCACCTGACCTCCTACACGTGGGACTTTGGTGATGGCTCCACACAAGCAACGGCAACCTCACCGACGCATTCCTTCTCAACCCAAGGTATGTTCAATGTCTGCCAGGCCGTCACTGACAACGACGGAGCCCAGAACGTTGCATGTACGTCAGTAGCCGTGGACGAAGCAGACACGGATGGAGATGGCATTGGCGACAGCCAAGACATCTGCCCGTACGTGGCCAACCCTGGCCAGGAGGACCTGGATGGCGATGGCGTTGGCGATGTCTGTGACGACGACATGGACGGTGATGGCGTGGACAACGGCGCCGACGCCTTCCCCCGCGACGCCAGCGAAACCGGCGATTACGATAGCGACGGCGTTGGCGATAATGCTGATACCGATGACGACAATGATGGGGTAACGGACGACCAAGATGCGTTCCCCTTGAACAGCCAGGAGTGGAGTGACAACGACGCCGACGGCGTTGGCGACAACGCCGACGCGGACGATGACAACGACGGCGTTCGTGACGCCGACGAAATTGCTGCCGGAAGCAACCCACTGGATGCATCCAGTATTCCCGAAGCCTGCGACGGAACCGACAACGACCGCGACGGCGCCGTGGATGAGGATTTCCTCGATACGGACGGTGACGGCCAAGCCGATTGCGTCGACGATGATGATGACAACGATGGCGTTTCCGACAGCAACGATGATTTCCCCACCAACGCCGCCGAGCACCGAGATACGGATGCTGACGGTATCGGCGACAACGCCGATCCCGACGATGACAACGACGGCGTTGCTGACAGCGCGGATGCCTTCCCCCACGATGCTACCGAAACGCGTGACCACGACGGGGATGGTGTTGGTGACAACGCCGACCCGGACGATGACAATGATGGCGTTGCAGACACGGCAGACCGCTATCCATTCGACTCGACAGAATGGGCGGACACGGACGGCGATGGCGTAGGGGATAACGCCGATCAGGACGACGACAATGACGGCGTGGCTGACAGCAGCGATGCATTCCCGCAAGACGCCTCAGAACATCGCGACACGGACGGCGATGGCGTCGGCGACAACGCCGACACCGACGACGACGGTGACGGCGTTCCTGATTCGTCAGATGCATTCCCGCGCAACCCCTCAGAATGGAATGACCACGACGGGGATGGCATTGGCGACAATGCAGACCAAGACGATGACAATGACGGCGTTGTAGACAGTCAAGACCCGTTCCCGTACGACAGTTCGGAGACCCGTGACACGGACGGCGACGGCATTGGCGACAACGCCGACGGCGATGACGATAATGATGGAACGCCTGACCAATTGGATGCCTTCCCGCGCGATCCGTCCGAATCCCGTGACACAGACGCTGACGGGACCGGTGATAACGCCGATGTGGACGACGATAACGACGGCGTCCCGGATGACCGCGACGCATTCCCACGGGAGCCCGCCGAACATCGTGACACCGATGGTGACGGCATCGGTGACAACGCGGATACGGACGATGACGGTGATGGCGTTCCTGACAACCAGGATGCTTTCCCTCTGGACGCATCTGAGAGCAGGGACACGGATGGTGACGGGTCTGGCGACAACACCGATACAGATGACGACGGTGACGGCGTCCCCGACAACCAGGACGCGTTCCCTCTGGACTCCTCCGAGCACACGGACACCGACGGCGACGGGACTGGCGACAACGCCGATGTGGACGACGACAATGACGGCCACCCGGATGCCCACGATGCATTCCCCCGTGACCCTAGTGAGTACAGCGACTACGACCAGGATGGCGTCGGCGACAACGCTGACCAGGACGATGACAACGACGGCGTTCCCGACCGCGAGGATGCCTTCCCGCGCGACGCCACGCGCTCCGTGGACACAGACGGCGACGGACTGGCTGACCAGGACGACTCCGACGATGACAACGACGGTGTGCCTGACGACCAGGATGCCTTCCCGCAAGACGCAACCGAAACCACCGACCATGATGGTGATGGGCTTGGCGACCACGCGGACGCCGACGACGACAACGACGGATGCCCAGATGACCAAGATGCGTTCCCCCGCGATCCAACCGAATGCAATGACAATGACGGCGACGGCGTAGGTGACAACGCCGACGCCGACGATGATAATGATGGCGTACAGGATGGCTCCGACGCCTTCCCGTACGACGGCACGGAAACTCGCGACAACGACTCTGACGGCATCGGCGACAACGCCGACCCCGACGATGACAATGACGGCGTCCGAGACGAGGATGACGCGCTACCCTTCGATTCGTCCGAGACGAAGGACTGGGACGGTGACGGCATCGGGGACAACGCGGACCCCGACGATGACAACGACGGCACCCGGGACCCCGACGACGCATTCCCGCTCGATGCATCAGAGGACACGGACACCGACAACGATGGTGTAGGCAACAACGCTGACCCTGACGATGACGGCGACGGCGTCGACGACCATGCAGACGCATTCCCACTCGACTCCACCGAGACGCGCGACGGCGACGGCGACGGCGTCGGTGACAATGCCGACCCCGACGATGACAACGATGGGGTTGACGATTCATCCGACGCGTTCCCCTTCGACCCGGCTGAGGACAAAGACACCGACGGCGATGGCATTGGCAACAATGCCGACTCCGACGACGACAACGACGGGGTTACCGACGCGGACGATGCTTTCCCGCACGACCCTTCAGAAACGCGCGACCACGACGGCGATGGCATCGGCGACAACGCCGACCCCGACGACGACAATGACGGCGTGGATGATTCATCCGATGCGTTCCCCTTCGACGGCGCGGAACAAACGGACACCGATGGGGATGGCACGGGCGACAATGCGGATTCCGACGATGATGGCGATGGCGTTGATGACGGAATCGACGACTTCCCACACGATCCCTCGGAACACACTGACACGGACGGCGATGGCATCGGTGACAACGCGGATCCCGATGATGACAATGACGGTGTGGCCGATGGCGACGATCGCTTCCCC
The DNA here is from genome assembly GCA_041622975.1 of Thermoplasmatota archaeon. GTDB lineage: Archaea > Thermoplasmatota > E2 > JACPAO01 > JAHFTW01 > JBFJXH01. Next base: position 185 of record JBFJXU010000027.1, on the reverse strand, counting down.
CGGGACCCCTCGGAGCACGCCGACAATGACGGCGATGGCGTCGGCGACAATGCCGACACGGACGACGACAATGACGGGGTCACGGACGGCGACGATGCATTCCCCTACGATGCCTCCGAAACCCGTGACAACGACGGCGAAGGCTTCGGTGACAAAGCCGACGAGGACGACGAAAATGAAGGTGT
>JBFJXU010000026.1:0-15870 GCA_041622975.1 Thermoplasmatota archaeon | reverse complement strand
TGTCGCCGTCGGGGTCGCTGGAGCCGCTGCCATCGAAGGAGCAGGCCAGGTCTGTGCAGGACTCGGTGAAGGCAGCGGTGGGGGCGCCGTTGGTTGGGCCACTGCTCCCGCAGCTGAGGCTTGCGACCATGGTGTCGATGCGCATGAGGCCGTGGCCGTACAGGTTGTCCCAGCCGTTGGAGCCCAGGTCTTCGGCCGTGTCCTTCATGAGTTGGCGCATTTGCACGTTGGTTTTGGTGGGGTCGCAGGACAAGGCCAGGGCGAAGGCGCCGGCTACGTGGGGGGTGGCCATACTCGTGCCACTCAGGGAATCGTAGTCGTTGTCGTTGCCGTTGTACGTGCTCTCGACGTTGCTACCCGGCGCCGTGATTTCCAGTTCGTCGCCACCGTTGGAATATGATGCGCGAATCTTGCTGCTGGTGAGAGCCCCCACGGCGATGGCGTTGTCGTAGGCAGCGGGGTAGGAGACGCCGTTGCTGCTGGAGTCGTTGCCACTGGCGGCGACCACGATGACGCCCTTGTTCCAGGCGTAATTGACGGCGTTGTTGCCGCTGGTGGAGTAGCCACCGCCACCGAGGCTCATGCTGATGATGTGGGCGCCTTCGTCGGCGGCATCCATGATGGCTTGGTTGATGTCGCTGCTGGAGCCGCTGCAAGTGACGCTGAAGAGACCACCGACGGGACCGAGGACCTTGTGGTGGATGATGCTGGCTTGACTCATGCCGGCGACACCGATGCCGTTGTTGGTGATGGCGGCGACGGTGCCGGAGACGTGGGTGCCGTGACCACAGTCGTCGTTGGGGTTGTTGTCGTTGTTGACGTAGTCGTAGCCGCCGATGTAGTTGGCAGCCAGGTCGCTGTGGGACGCGCGAATGCCCGTGTCCAGGACAGCGACCTTGATGCTGCTGGAGCCCCAGCCTGCGTCGTCCCAGGCAGCGTGGGCACCCATCATTTCAGGGCCGTATTGCTGGCTGTACCGGGAATCGTTGGGGACGACGGTAGCCTGGAGGATTTGGTCGTCTTCGATGTAGGAGACGCCCGGGACGCTGGCCATGGCGCGGCGGACATCGCGCAGGTCGTCAGCGTAGACGACGATGTAGTCGATGCGGGGTTCCACCTTCTTGACGACAAGGCCGCCGAGAAGATCTCCAGGCAACAAATCCGGGAGGGAACCGGATTGGAAGCCGACGATGGCTTGGCCGAGGCTCGTCGGTTGGGGGGTGTCCGCGTCGGCTGCGACGGCGGGGGCTAGCATCATGAGTGCAATGGCTAGGGCGGCAGTGGTGGTTGGTTGCATGGTTGCTCCTGCGAAATGCGCAGGGAAGCCGGGGGCCGCATGTAAAACGGCTCCGAGAGTAACTCTAATCAACTAGAGTTCCTAGCCCGCCTTTTGGGCAATTTGCTACGAAACCCGTTGGTTGCATCGAGGCCACCGACGAGCCCCAATCATTGATATGTTCGAACCCGACATTGACATATTCTTCTTGGCCCCAAGGATTCGTGATATCACCGTCGATTTACTGCGACTTTCGTAGCACCGTCGTGTGATTTCGCTACATGAGCGACAAGTGGCCAGTGACCTTGTCCACAGCCGCTTCCGGCCCTGGCCCGATGCCGAGAACCGTCAAGGTGCCAGCCGGAATCTCCGTGTGGCCCGCATCCCGAATGAGCGCCGTGGACAATCCGGCACGCTCCGCCGCTTCCTTGAGGGAGAACAGGTCTCCTTCTGCGGGCACTTTGAGAACCGTCTTCTTCTGGCCAGCGCCGTGCCATGCGTCGAAAGCGCGTCGATCATACTTCATGGCACGAAGTGCGCAATCTACTGCTGCGTGCCCCACCTGTGCCGCCAATTTGCCCTTAGAGAGTTTCAGATCCTGTCGGGCGACGATGACCATCTTGTGGCTCATTCTTCCTCAGTAGAGGCCGCCTCTTCTTCCGCCGCGTCCGCATCCTTCACAGCCGCCAGGGCAGGGGCGCGAACATCGGCGCTGGTGGTCAACTGCTCGGTCACGGCCGGGTCATGGCCGGCGGTGTGCGATTTGTGCCAACCGCTACCCTTCGCCAAGGCGTCTTCCCAGTCAATGTCACCAGTCAGTGTCAGGCCTTCGTCCGTGTCCTTCATCTGAACCTTGGGGACCGCCTTGAATTGGCCTGCTTGCTTCAGGATGACCATGTCGTCAGCAAACGCAACCGTCTCGCCCACGACCGCTCCCCTGTACGTGACGAATTGACACAATTGAGGATCGACGCTCGGGCCTTCATCTGCCTGCGGCCGAGACGCCATCTTCCGATTCAAGACCATCACGACGAGGATGACGGCGACGACGCCCACGGCGACAAGGATGTCATTGGATTGCAAGGCCACGCATCGCCCACACGGCCCGTGCTTATCCACCTTGCCACTGGCACCGGCACGTTTCAAGAGGAAGCACCGGTCGCACCGCCATGGACTGGGACGTGATCGTCGTGGGCGCCGGCCCCGCAGGCAGCAACACGGCGCGCCTGCTGGCAAGCCGCGGCCATCGCGTTCTCGTCGTCGAAGAACACGAAGAAGTGGGACGGCCAGTCCAGTGCGCAGGCTTGGTCACGCCCCGGGTCTTTGACCACTTACCCTTCGACGCTCACTCTGAGGGCATCTGGCAAAACGACCTCCGTGGAGGCATCGTGGTAAGCCCCGACGGCACGAAGGTTCGCTTCGAGACGGACGTAGTACAGGCAATCGCAATGGATCGCGCCGGCTTCGATCAAGCCGTGGCCCAGGCCGCACAAGGTGCAGGCGCCCAAATCCGCACGAACACCAAGGCGATTGCTGCTCGGGCTCACGCCGATGGCATCCAGGTAACCTTGCAAACCGATGGCAACCGCACCACGGAAACATGCCGCCTCCTGGTCGGCGCAGACGGCATCCGGGGCAGCGTGGCCCGCTGGTTCGGCTTCCCCCCCGTCAAGGAGCAAGTTTCAGCCTACGAGGTAGAACTGGCCGATTGCCACATCCCGGACGGCGAAGACCACATGATCCCCATGTTCGCCGGCCGCGGCCAAGCCCCCGGATTCTTCAGTTGGATTATCCCCGTGGGGGGCGGTCGAACCCGCAGCGGTCTGGCAGTGGCCCCCGGCCTCTCCGAAGCAGCCGCCAAGCGATACTATGAGCGCATGTTCGAAGACCCCCACAGCGCCCCCTACCTAGAAGGAGCAGGGGAGGTATACCGCATCATTGGTGGCATCCCGCTTGGCCTGCGCAAGCGCATCGTGGCTAACAACGTGGCCCTCATCGGCGACGCTGCGGGCATGGCCAAGCCAACCAGCGGGGGCGGCATTCTCATGGCACTCATCGCCAGTGAGCACCTTGCTGAGACGGCACACCAGTGCCTCGTCAAAGGCGACCTCTCCCAGGCAGCACTCCAACCGTACCAAGCAGCGGTGCGGCGAACCATCGCCAAGGAACTGCGCAAGGGTGAATGGATCCGGCGACTCTACGTCCGCTTCCGGGACAATGACCTCGACCGCTTGGCACGCCTACTGGACACCCCTCGGGCCCGGGCTGCCATCGAAGAACACGGCGACATCGATTACGCCAGCCGCCTCATTCCGCACCTGTTGCTCGCCCAGCCGCGCCTCGTCCCGTTCTTCACTCGCATCCTCTTGAGGCCCACTCCATGATTCGCGTCGGCATCTACTACACCGCCCAGGACGACCCACGCAAGAACACGGCGCTGCGGCTCAAGAAGCGCGGCCAAGCCACCATTTGGGATAAGCCGGAACGCATCCCAAAGCACACGGTACTCCTCAACCCGTTCGCCAAGAAGGCCGTCAGCCGCGAGGACCTGCGCGACATGCAACGGTTCGGACTCACCGCGCTCGATTGTTCCTGGACCCATGCAGAGGAAATGTTCCCGGCGCTACAGGGCCGCGTCCGGAGCCGGGCCCTGCCGTTTCTCGTGGCTGCCAACCCCGTCAATTACGGCAAGGCATTCCAATTGACGACTGCGGAAGCCATCGGGGCCGCCCTCTACATCGTTGGCGAGGAACACAAAGCCCGCGCCGTCCTTGACTGCGTTCCGTTCGGTGAGAATTTCTTGAAACTCAACCGGGAGCCATTGGCCGACTACGCGGCCGCCGAGACGAGCGCCGACGTGGTGAAGGCACAGTGGCTCTACTTGGATGAAGAAGAAGAGGAATAGGAGCCCGCTCAGAAACCTTCGTCGGGCCGGCGGGGGCGGAACAACGCGGCACTGGCCATCACGGATACAGTGATACCGATGCCTAGGCCAACGATGACGCTGTGTTCTTGCACAACGGCTCCGAGGCTGGCGACGGTGATGCGGTGCACAGACCAGTGCGGAATACTGGCCATGAGTTGCATACCGTTCTCATCCTCAACGAGCCACCATTCGGGCTGACCTTCGTCGTTGGTGGGATCAAGAATGTCTGTGATGCTGGCAGCCTGGCGGAAGATGATCTCCGTCTGGGTGCCATCGTCATTGACGTCGTAGTAGCGCAGTTCCAACTCCTGACCTAGGAAGACTTCCTGGTCCAAGTCGATGACGATGGTGCGGCCCTCGTCCAGTTCCGCGCCAACCGTAATCTGGAGCGGCTCGTCGGGCGTCGGCACCGTGGATGGCATCTCAACTTCGAGGTCAACGTCGTCATAGACAAACACCTCGACGCCGTCATGTTGCCCGTCACCGGCTGCGTCATCGCTACCCGCACCGGTACCCGCTTGGGGGGCCGCCTGGGTGGGCAGGCGGACTTTGACCTCCGCGGCCACGTGGCTACGCTCGATGGCCTGTTGGACAACAAGGGCCCGGTCAGCCGTTGCCTTGGTGGGGGGTTTTGTTTCCTGCGGCCCCTGTAGGGTCAGGCTCACAAATTCATCCGTCTCCAAGACACGGCCATCCACGTCCACGTCGCTACCAGCGACATTGACTCGGTGCCCGGACGCGTAGGTAATGAGACTGTGAGCCGAGTCGCCGCCTGAAACGGTGGCACCTCGTGGGACCTCGAGGGTAAGGTCACCCTCGCCAGTGCCACGGAACACCAGGAAACTGCGACTTTGATCGTTGAGGATAATCGCGGCGCCGTCGGCAAATCGTGCAAGGGCGCGGTGGTTGCTTTCATCAATGACGATGAACGGGGCACCGTCGGCGCCCGGCTGGTAATGGACACGAGTGAACACCAACTGCCCCCGGATGGACACGTTCTCCATGCCAAGCCCGTCACTGGAGACATTGTAATCGAGCCAATCCATTTCGGCCGCAGCCCGTCGATGAGCGTCAATCCGGGCGCAGGCATCTAGGAAGAAGGGCTTCTTGCCTTCGGCGCGCTCACAGGCTCGTAGCGATGGTTTCGCGTCAATCGTCTGATTGACAGTGGCATTAGTGGCACGGGATTGGTTCCCAGTACCGTTTGGCCCACCAGCCGTTCGATTTGCCGAGGCATTGTGACCGCCGCCACGAGCATCGTCACCGTCGTCAGCATCGCCCGCGTCGCATTCGTGCGGGTGTTCATTGCAGTACCAAGCCCGGCACTTCTCTGCCTCCTCGAAGGTCCGAACATCCTCGCAGGCACTGTCCCGCTTACAGGCGTCATGGCTAGGATCTCGTTCACAGTACTCCTGGCGACACTTCTCGAAACGCTCCGGGTCGTCGGCTTCATGGCACTTTTGCCAAAGTTCCCGACACTTGTTTGGATTCTCCTGGCACCACCGCTGGGCTTCCTCATCACTGCCGCTGCTGCCGGAGCCGCTGCTCGAATCGTCGTCAGCGGAACCGTCTTGGGCAGAAACAGGGGCGACCAGCACGAGCGCAAGGCCGAGGACCCAAATCTTGTTCACAAGCACCTACTCAGAGAGGATGCTTATAACCACCCTTGGACACGACTCGAACGATTCCCGGGTTTGCGACCGCCAAACGGGCTTACGAGCGCCTAGATTAGCCGGTACGCGCGGGTACTCAGGGCCGATTCAATCCGGAGCAAGTCTTGTGGCGGCACATCAGATGCATGTTTTTGCACGGATGCGACGGCCAATTTGCTACCATCCGGGCGGCGGAAGACTTGGATTGTCATGTCCACCTCACGCTCCCGGCCATCGGCTCCCACGACAGGCACCCTCACCACCCTACCGTCAAGCCTCGACTCGCCGGTCTCGACATAGCGCTGAAACCCCTCGCGGTGCTTAGTGCGAAGTCTCTCCGGCATCATGTCACTCAGTTTAGCTCCCACGCTAATGGGTCGCCCCAGGGCTTCGTGGGCAGCCGTGTTTGCAAACACGATGGTACCGGCGTCGTCGGCTGCAATGATTCCAGAATCAGAATTCGCGAGAATCGCGATTTCTTCTTCGTTCATACAGCCTCATCCTCATCCTGTGCTTAAGGAGTCAATCCGAGTTGGCCTTGACTGGTTACGCAAATCGCACAAACAGTCAACGAATACCGTGGCCTACGCGGCTTGGCAGCAGTCACATTCGCAGTCTTCGTGATCCGCGTGAACACCCATGAGGATCTCCCGGAGGTCCTCGGCATTGACGGGAGTACAGTACTTCGCCTCGAAGGCCTGAACGGCTTCGTCCACTTCGTCCATGTGGCACTCAGCACGGGGGAATTCGTCGAAATCGATGTCCATGGTCTGACCCCTATGGCAACCAGTCAAACTTACGGAAGTCGGGTTTCTTTCCTTGGTTGTAGGAGTCGCGACCGTGTTGGCCTTCCTCGGTCATGTAGAACATGAGGGTGGCATTGCCCGCGAGTTCTTGGATACCTGCCTGGCCGTCGAGGCCGGCGTTGAAGGCGCTCTTGAGCGTCCGGATGGCGATGGGACTGTGGTGGAGAATCTCCCGGGCCATCTTGACGCCCTCTTTTTCCAGGTCTTCGAGGGGGACGACGGCGTTCACGAGGCCCATCTTGTCTGCTTCCTCAGCGGTGTATTGGCGGCACGTGTACCAGATTTCGCGGGCCTTCTTCTGACCCACAACGTCGGCGAGGTAGGCGCTGCCGAACCCGCCGTCGAAGGAACCTACGCGGGGACCTGTTTGTTGGAAGATGGCGTTCTCAGCGGCGATGGTGAGGTCGCAGATGACGTGCAGGACGTGGCCACCGCCGACGGCGAAGCCGGGGACCAGCGCAATGACGGGCTTGGGCATGCTGCGGATGATGCGTTGCAGGCGTAGCACGTTGAGACGGGGGACGCCGTCGCCACCTACGTAACCGGCGTCACCGCGCACGGATTGGTCGCCACCCGAGCAGAATGCCCACTTGCCGTCCTTGGGGCTGGGGCCGTTACCGGTCAAGAGAACAACGCCGATGCGGGTGTCATGCCAGGCGTCCATGAAGGCGTCAATGAGGGCGTCCGTAGTCTCCGGGCGGAACGCGTTGCGAATGCGTGGCCGGTTGAACGCGATGCGGGCAATGCCGTCGGTCTTGTGGTATGTGATGTCCTCGTGAGTGGGTTGGGCCACCCAGTCATCATCCGTCATGATGGTGCTGGCCTTGTCTGCCTGCTCCGTCTCCATGGGAGCGGCGATGGTGGCGACCGTTTAGGGATTAAGCACGCAGGACGCGAACCTGTTCGTCAACACCCCACACCTTCGCAGCCGCCATCAGGTCGGCTTTGGGGGGTGCCACGAACAACTCCTCGTAGCCGTCACGCTGCAGCGGTAAGCGGTCGAAGATGCGGCCGCCGCCATTGTCGAGCACGACCACCTCGCACTTGGTGCCGCGAATCGCTTCCAGGCCGGTCAGGTCGTGCAGGTAGGAGTGGTCACCCACGATACAGGTGACGGGGGCGTCGAGGGCCCACGCGGCACCGGCGGCGCTGGCGATCTGCCCGTCGATGCCGCTACAGCCACGGTTACCGAGAATCGGGGCGCGCGGCTGGGTCGCCTGCAGGTCGCGCACGGGGGTGCTGTTGCCGATCCAAATGGGTTGATGCGACTGGGTGACTAGGTCCGCGACGGTGCCCGTCGCATGGGGCCACTCGGCTTGCCAGGCCCAGGCGTCGAGGACGAGGCCGTACGCCGCGTCGTGGGGCGCCTTGATGCTCGTTGCCCCGGGCGGCGCCCGGCCAAGGGGGTCGATGATGAAGCGGGGTCCGCTCCAGGCCGCCAGCCACTGGAGGACCACCTTGTCCGTGGGGTTGACCCCGACTTGGACGACGGCGTCCACTTCGCTGGCCGGCGGCGGCGCAGGCACGGTGGCAAGTTGGGCGCGCGTGGAGCCCACGGCGTCCGCCCACACCGGGACCCCCGGGTCGAAGCCGGGCAGGTCCACCTCCGGCCCGATGATCACGAAAGCGCGACCCCGGATGGAGGGCAATTTGTGGGTTGCCACGAGCCCGCCAAGGCGAACCGTCGGGGCTGACATCGTCGAATCGTCGATAAGCGGCTTGGCGAAGGGAACGTTGAGATGGAGGGGTTGTCGGCCCGCCGTGGCCTCTTGTAATGCCTGGGCCAAGTCCCGCCGCATCGCGGCTTCGTCCCCAGGCAGCGTCAGTGAAAGGCAAGCCATTTCCTGGAAGATGCCAGGTTGTTGAATGGTCTGATTGGCTCCCGTGGCAACCGCGCCGGGCGGCCGGTCGGCGGTCACGGCGACGAGGGCGGTCAGGCTGTGGTGGGCTTCCAGCATTGCGGGGTGCAAATTGGCAACGGCGGTGCCGCTGGTGGTGATGACTGCCGCAGGGCGACGCGTCGCCTTGGCGGCACCGAGGGCCATGAAGGCTGCCGCTCGCTCGTCGTGGACGACGCGCAGTTCAATGTCCTCATGGTCATGGGCGGCGTAGGAGAGGGGCGCAGAGCGGGCACCCGGTGCCAGGACGGCATGACGGACGCCAGCCGCGTGCAATTGGTCCATGATGGCCGTGGCCCAGGCCCGATTCACAATACGCTCCGCATGGCCTCCAGTTTGGCCTCGGTTTCATCCCATTCGTCGTCGGGGTCACTGCCGGCTACAATTCCCGCTCCAGCAAAGAGGCAGGTTTGGTCGGGCGTCAAGAGAGCGCAGCGCAGCGCCACGTGAAATTCGCCGTTGCCGGTGGTGTCGAACCACCCAATGGGGCCGGCGTACCAGCCGCGGGGGAAAGTTTCGAGGCGGCGCATGAGGGCAATGCTTGCTCGCTGGGGGCTGCCGCCGACGGCGGGCGTGGGGTGGAGGGCAGCAACCACATCGAGTGCATGGGTTCCTTCGGGGATATCAGCCTCGATGGGGGTCTCGAGGTGCTGGACATTGCCGAGTCGCAGCAGCCGCCGACCAGACCGCCGCGTGGACGCCCCAAGGCTACCCAGCCGCTCGCGGATGTAGGATGCTACAAGTTCGTGCTCGAGGATGTCTTTCTGGCTGGCTAGTAGTCCATCGCCCAGACGCTGATCCTCGGCGGGATCTTGGCTGCGTGGTGCCGTGCCGGCTAGGGCGTGGGTTGCCACGGTGGCGCCGGCCACGACGGCGAGCCGCTCGGGGGTGTCGCCCATGAAGCAGTGGCCGGGGCGTGGCGTAATCCGGAACCCGTTACCAATCCGTTGCCAGACCACACCCACGTCGCGGGGTTCGCTTACTTCGTCGCGAGCAAGTACCACCTTGGCCACGTCACCGTGCGTAATCGCTCGCATGGCATCTTGGACGGCAGCATGCCAATGGCGACGGCTCATGGGCGTCGCGGTGCTGGGCGGCCTAGTTTTGCGGGCGGCTTCGGAGGCGGTGGCCGTCGCTTCGATGCGAGTTTCCACCCAGGTGTCGCCCACGCGGCGTGTTTGCACTTCGGGCAGCCAGAACGCCGTACTGGGAAAGGCGCGCCAGCGACCCGTTGGTTCATGGTCGTCGTGGAAGGCTCCGCCCCCGACGAAAGCAATGGGGACTTTGGGCGTCCCGGGACTGACGTGGTGAGCAAGGTTGTTGGTCAGCGCATCCGCTTGGTCGCGGATGTGGTGCCAGCGGCGCGGCCCCGTTGCCGTCAGCGTGATTGCGCGGCCCTTGGCGTGGAGCCCAGCGACGACCGTGTCCGCCTCAGCCACGGGGCCGTCCACGATGCGGCTGCGGGCCACGATGGCCTGCTCGGTGGCCTCACGCATGACGCGGCCACTGGAGTCTTGCCTTTGAAGGTGAGGATGCTGGTGGTTCACACCAAACCTTTAGAACGCGAAGGCCCGACGTCCGGTTGTGGTCCGGCAAGTGCTTCACGACTACGTGCGTACCTTGCAGGCTCACCTAGGCCGCCTCCCCGTTCGCGTGCAGCGGCGCTTGACCGCCGAAGTGGTTGCGCATCTGGAGGACCGGATGCAGGAACTGCGGCAGGCTCACCCCGAGTGGTCGGAGGACGAGGTGGCCGAGGGCGCCACCCGGGGTTTCCTTGACCCCATGGACATGGCCATCGAATACGGCGAGGACGGTGGGCTTGTTCGTGCCAGCACGGGCGAAGTGGTACTGCGTAGCAATCTCCTGTCGCGCCCGGCCGCGTCTGGGACATTCCGATGGAATAGTTTCGCAGCGGCGGGGAGTGGAGTCCTCGTGTTGCTCGCCGCCTCAGCCGTGTTCATTTTGCAGCCAGACGTCCTGTTTGGCGGTCAGTCCCCCGAGTTTGATGGACTTGCCCCATGGGACACCGTTGACGAAGATTATCGGGATTGGAATGGAACCGACCAATACGCGTTTACCACGACGGAATCGGCGTCGGTTGAAATTCGGGTCGCTCACGAGGCAGGTTGCCTTGATTGGGTGCTGGTTTCACCCAGTGGCAGTGAGCACCGTGAGGGAGCCTGCGGCTCAGAAATTGATCCCGTGGTGCTCGACGAAGTCGGGCATTGGCAGGTGTTCTTGGATGGGTCCGCCTTCACGGGCCAATTCCGGATTGTGACCGCTTAGGCAGACTCGAGCCAGGCCTTTCGTCGCCTGGTAGCCACCGCGTCCCCTTTGCGCACCTTGACGGATACCTTGGTCTTGGGTAACTCCATGATGGGGACATTGAAAGTCCGCAGCCGGCCTTCCCGGAACACGGCAATTTCTACTTCGTCACCCGGTTCCATGGTGGCCGCCATCGCCGCGAACCGTTGACCGTCCCATTTGTAGCCGTGGGCTGCGATGACCTCATCGGCCGGTTGCAGGACACGCCACGCGGGTGCGTCTTCCGGGATACGGTCAATGACCCGACCTTTGGGCTTGAAATGGATTCCGAGGCCGTTGGGGTGGTCCTTGTCCTTGTGTTCGCGCTCGACGGCCCAGCCCAGATTGCGCAGGGATTTGTCGATGGGCAGTTCCGTGGTGCCCTTGGTCCAGCCAGCCAGCAGGCGTGTGCAGTCAATGCCGGTGGCGGCCTTCACAATGTCCGCGAAGGCATCCTCGGGAACGCCTGTGTCGGCGTACTCCTGCCATAGGTAGCGCATGACTTCATCCAAGCCATCCTTGACACCTTGAACGCGAAGGTGGGCATCCAAGCAGAGACCGACGAAGAGGCCCTTGGTGTAGTAGGAGACGTTGCGGTTGATGTTGTGCTCATGTGCTTGGTAGAGCAGACTCCACGTCAGCCGGCTTGCTTCGGCAACGCTGCGGCGCTTGCGGCCCAGCGCCATCTCGTAGTATTGCAGCATCTCTGCGGTGATTTTGCCGAAGGCTTCCTCATCCACGACTCCAGCCCGGTACAGGATTGGCAGCTCGTAGTACGTGGTGAAGCCCTCGAAGAGCCAGAGGAGGTCTGTGTATACCTCCGTTTGCAGGTCGTATGGCGCGAACGCGGCAGGCTTGATGCGCTTGACGTTCCAGGTGTGGAAGAATTCGTGGGCGACCAGGGGCAAGAGGCTGGTCTTGATTTTCTCGTCAACTACGAGGGACTGGGGGTCAAGGCCCAGGATAGTGGAATTGCGGTGCTCTAGGCCGCCGCCGTGGTTGAGGGCCACGTGGCTGATGAACGTGTAATGCTGGTAGGGAAGCCCACCGAAGATCTTGGCAGTTGCTTCCACCACGGCGCGCACATCCTTGGTGATGCGTTGCCAATCTACGTCGGCGGGGGGCCGCCAGACCACGAAACGGTGCTTCTTGCGCCGGACCGTGAAGGTCTCCTCATGTACGTCGTCCTTGGGGGCGGCTTCGATGGGGCAGTCGATGAGGTGGTCGTAGTCGTCAGCGACGGTGAGGTCCCCGGTGGCGAGATCTTGCAGGCCGGTCCACACGCCCCATTCGTCGGGCACGGCGAGGCTTACTTCGTGGGGTTGGCTGCGGCTGTGGTCGTCGTACAAGACCACGGTGGCGGGGAAGATATGGGCGTGGTCTGCGGTGACGTGGCTGGTATCCACCGTGAGTTCGCGGCAATAGACCGCGAAGCGCAGGGTCACCGCACCGCGAGCCTTGACACGCCACGCGTCTTTGCCTACTTGTTCGACGGCAGTCTTCTTGCCATCGGCTTCAGCGGTGACGTCCTGGACATGCCGACCAAAGTCGCGAATCTTGTAACTGCCCGGCACCCAGGCAGCCATGCGGAACGTGCGCTCCACGAGCGCCGTGGCATCGTCGCTTGCCGCCGGGAACGTTTGCGTTACGTGGACCAAGTGGGTGGCCGGGTCGCTGGCATCGAGGTGGACGTGGACCGTCACACGCGGCCAGCCGAGGCGTGGCGCATAGTTGTTTCACTCCAAGACGGTGGTCTTGGCGCAAACGGGGCACTTGATCTTGATGGGGCGCTGCGTGGGCGCCAGCAGAATCGTGCCGCATTGCCCACAGGTACCCCGGGACTTGCCCGGGGGCGGCGGCGGTAGATTGGTGGGACCACCAGTTGGACGGGCTGGAATCTGAGGGTCAGGCGAGCGTGCCTTCTCCTGGAGGATACTCCGGACCGTGGGCGTGTTCTGCGTGTATTTGTCCGTCAGTTTCTCACGGCGGTCCTCGCTTGGCGGTGGAGGCGTGTAGGTGCCACCGCCGGTCCTGCCGGGGTGCCGCTTGGGGAACTTCTCGTCCAGTTTGTTGCGGGGGCTGGACGGTGCCGGGTTGCCTTGACCAGGCCAGGCTCGGGGGTCGCGTACCTGGAAGCTCACCTTGGCCTCGGCAGCCGATGCAGGCTGTTCGGGTGGCCGCTGCGGTTCCGGTGCCGGCCGCGGCGTGGGGCGGGGCTCGGGTTCGGGCGCGTGGGTGCGTTGACCTGGCGCCGGGTCTTGGGGCACGTCGAAGTCGAAGCCCCATTCGGGGTCGCTGGTGGACCCCGCCGAGGCCGGAGGCGCCATGGGCGCAGGACGAGAACGGGAAGAACTCGATGAGCCCCCGTCGTCCTGGGTTGCCAGTACGGCGAAGATGTACTGCACCAGGATGCCTACGGTGGCAAAGAGAAGGCCGAGGCCCCAGAGATAGGCAACGTTGCGATCGATGGCGAACCAAACAAGGCCTACGCCAAGCAGGCCCAAGAGGACGAAGATAGCCGCGATGATGCGGTGCCCTGTGCGTCCGATGCCGTCGTCCACGCTGCGGCCAGCCGGGGGGGCGTCTTTAGCCCTGGGGTTTGAGGACGTCCAGGTCGATGCGGAACTGGGCGTCCTTGAGGTCCACGGATTCTTCCTTGAGCGCCTTGACCACGGCCTCGGCTGCCTTCTTGACTGCCTTCTCCGGGGCGTCGCCCGCCTTGAAGGCCTCAGCCAGGGCGTGTTCCGCTTCGCTTGATTGCTTGCCTAGGGCGATGCCGTTGCGGTCGGTGGCGTTGCCGTCCACATCACAGTGGTACACAGCGGGACGGGTGCCGTGCACGTCGAAGCCGGCCACGAGGATGCCGACGCCGAGGGGGCGCCGGTAGGACATGCCCAGTTCGTGTAGGTAGTCGCTCAAGGCGAGGCTCACTTCCTTGGGGCTGACTTCGCTGCCGAACACGAATTTGTGGTTGACTGCGAGGTCGCGGAGCACTTGGCGAACTTGATTGGTGTCGCCGCCGTGCCCCGTGACGAGGACGACGCAGTCGCGGCTTACCTGGATGGCTTTGTCGGCGCCGGTGGCCAAGGGGTTGCCGTCGCGGTTGATGGTGGCTACCGCCACGGATTTGTCGTCGCGGGCTGCAATAATGGGGAGGCCCATCGAGAGAGTGATGCGGGCGTACTTGATGGCGGGGATGGTCCCGGTTTCATCGAAGTGTAGGTAGGCTGCATCGACGGTGGGTTTCATGCTGTGTCCTCCGTGACGGTCTGGGTGAAAGTGTAGGTTCTCAGGCTGGATTCTCCCTCGTTGGGGAGGGTGTAGACGACGAGGCCGTTACCGCTTGCTACGTCGCGTTGGGCGCTGGCCTTGATGGCTTTCTGGCACGCTTCAGTGGCAGCCGCAATGGTCGTAATCTTGTCCCAGTCCTGGGACTCCATGACGCCCACGGCGGGGCCTGTGCCACTACCGGTGACGGTGAAGTCTTTCTTGGAAATGAGTGAGCCGTCGCCACCGACGTCAAAGAGGTGTGTGGCTTTGTCGTCGCGCATGGCCAGGATGAATTGGCCGTACACCCCACCCGAACGTTGGATGTGGTAGGAGGCAAGTTTGGCGAGTTCCTTGGGGCTTAGATCCCAGCCGCGGCGGGCGCGGGTGTAGTCTAGGTTGAGGCGGAGACTGTGTGCGTAGGCTTGGGCCTGCGCCACGCTGCCTGCGATGGTGATGGCGGCGTTGTCACCGAGGGGCTCGATCTTGACGACGTCCTTGTCAGCGACGTAGTAGCCCATGGTAGCCCGCCGGTCGGTGGCCAGCACGATTCCTTCGGGGGTCTTGATCCCCACCGTCGTGGTCATGTAGCGCCGGCTAAGTCAGGGCTTCTATAAGGCGCTGACGCTCATGCTTGGTGGCTTGTTTCCATTGCTAACGGACCGACGGCAGCATCCATCCGAGCCCGGAGAATCGCGATGGTTTCATCCATGGAACGTCACCCGCCCGGCGCGGACTTGATGTCAACCAAGGGCGTCTATTGAGAAGTGCGTTGGCCGCCCGCGTGGTTGCGACGTCCGCCGCCCCGGTGGCCGCCACCGCCTTGTCGGCGAGGCCCGCGGCCTCCGCCGCCGTTCGACCTGCCACGGGGTTTGCCGGCCCCCTGCTTTTGGGGCTGCTGCGGCACAAGGGCGGGCATGACGGGCTTGTCTGGTCCCTTACTGTGCTCATCCACTTGCACCGTGTAATTGCGCAGATCCTTGGCGACGCGACGCAGGTCGCGCAGGTCGTTGTGCTCGTCGGATTGGACGAAGGTGATACTGGTGCCAGTGGCGCCGTTGCGGCCCGTCCGGCCGATGCGGTGGACGTAGGTGTCAGGGCCATCGGGCATGTCGAAGTTGATGACGTGGCTGATGTCGGGTACATCAAGTCCACGGGCCGCCACGTCAGTGGCCACGAGAATGCGGGCACGGCCGTCGCGGAAGGCCGCCATGGCGCGTTCGCGTTGGTTCTGCGTCATGTTGCCTTGCAGGGCGACGCTTGACCAGCCGCGGGTGTCCAGTTGGCGGGCCATGCGCTTGGCAACGTGCTTGGTGCGCGTGAACACGACCGCCTTGCCGGGCACCTCTTGTTCGAGGATGCGCAGCAACGTGTCCTTCTTGTGGGATTTCTCCACCTTGACGCTCCACTGCTCGGTCAGATCTGTGGCTTGCGGGGCGTCCACTTCGACCGTCACGGGGTCGCGTTGGAATTCACCGGCGAGGCGCTTGATGTCCTGACTGATGGTAGCGCTGAACAGGCCGGTCTGGCGGTTCGTGGGGACGGCGGCCAGGACGCGGCGCATGTCGTGGATGAAACCCATGTCGAGCATGCGGTCGGCTTCGTCAAGAATGAGCATCTCAACGTCGTCAAGGCGAGCCTTGCCGCGCCCCATTAGGTCGAGGAGGCGACCGGGGCACGCAACCACGATGAGGGGACAGCGCTGGCGCAAGCCGATTTCCTGCTGGTTGAACCCTGTACC
>JBFJXU010000025.1:0-15891 GCA_041622975.1 Thermoplasmatota archaeon | reverse complement strand
GGATTTCCTGCACCGTAGGCACCAAGGTTTCAGCAATCCACTGGCCACCGAACTGGCCGAAATAGCCTCGTGGGTCGGGCCCTGATGGAGTGGGTCGCGTGGGGTCCACGGGCCAGCCAGTCGGACCGCCGGATTAAGCGTCGTCGCCGTGGACTCGCCGCACGTAGGCCGAAATCAGATGCGGATCCTTGACGCCCGGCTCCGATTCGAGACCCGAGGAAGCATCGGCGCCCCAGCAGGCCGTCGTGGCGATCGCCTGGGCCACATTATTCGGATTGAGACCTCCCGCCACCAGTGTGAGGCATTCGAGCCCGGCGGCCGCCATGGCGGTGGCATTCCAGTCGTGCGTTGCTCCGGCGCCGCCCGTTGAACCGTCGGCCCTCGGCGTGTCAAACAAGACCCCGGCATACCCCTGGCGGTCCACGGCGCCGGGTGCCGTTGCCCGTAGCGCGAGGCTTGGAATGGCCTTGAGTGAATGGAGCCAGTCGGCGTCCGGGGCTTGGCCGTGTAGTTGCACGTAGTCGGGCCGTACGAGGCGGCACCATTCCCGCACCTCGTAGAGGTCGGCGTGGGGGGTAACCAGCACAGTTCGCATGCCCTGGCGCCTCGCCACCTCTACGAGTGCCTGGGCTGCCATCGGCGTGTTTGCCCGCGGACTATCGGCGCCCACGACGAAACCAGCGAGGTCGGCGCCTGCGTCCGCTGCCTGTGCGACGTCCTCTTGCTGCGTCAAGCCACAAACCTTGGCCAGGGGCCGACGCAGTGCCCGGAGGTGGAGTCCGGGGTCGGGACTTTGCACTAGGCTTGTGCCCACCAGCACGGCAGCGGCACCCGCCTCGACGGCGTTCAACCTGTCTTGCCGGTGACGGACGCCGCTCAAGGAGACTACCGTCTTGTTCTGCATGGCTAGGTGCTGCACAGTCTTTAGCGCACCTTCCAGGTCAACCTGTAACGTTGCAAGGTCGCGAGCATTGACGCCGATAAGGTCGGCGTCGGAGGCCAGAGCCTGCTCAGCCTCCGCCTGGTCGCAAACTTCCAGGAGGACCTCAAGGCCCCGCTCACGGGCCGCCCGAACCAGTTGCTCACGCCGTTCGGGAGCAAGCACTCGTTCAATGAGGAGCACGGCACTAGCCCCATGGTGAGCGGCCGCGTCCAATTGGGTTTCATCGATGACGAAGTCCTTGAACAATAACGGGAGCCCAGATGCATGCGCTGCCCGGAGATTGTCGATTGAACCGTCGAAGTGGTCAGGGTCCGTCAGGACGGAAAGCCCTGCGGCTCCACCCCACCGGTAGTGGGCGATGAGTTCGTTGAGGGGTCGCTCCAAGAGGCGGCCTTGGCTGGGGCTGCGGGGCTTGATTTCGGCGATGACCGCATCCGGGCGGCCCGTTATCGCGGCACGGAGACCACCGTTCGGGGACAGGGCTGGGCCATCCGTATGGTAATATCCGTTGTTGATTCGGTCGTTGGTATCAAGGAGGAAGTTTTGCAGGTGGTTCATTCCCTGCCCGACTCCTCCGCCCCCACTTCATCCTCGGTGGCGGTCCGCTCTAGAATCTTTTTGCCGACGGCCAGACCCAGCACGCCGAACAAGATGCTGGCAATGAAGCTGAGTACGGTGGCCCCACCAAGGTAAAGGCTGGTGGGCGTTAGGAAGGCGCTGCAAGTTCCTTCGGCCACGATATCCAGGTCGTCCGTAGCATTGGCGCCACTTTGTCCTAGGCCTTGGGTGCAGGCGGCCTCGCCTTGTGCCGCCGCGATGAAGAGCCAAACCACCCAGAGAACAATGCTGCTGAAGAACAACTTGTTCATCCAGATACTGAGCGTCCGGAACGCCTTGTACGCAATGCCTTCTTCCACGACGAACGTGGATTCCTGCAAAATGGCAGGCTTTTCGGACGAGCCGCTGCCGGCGTCTTGGCTTCGGTTGCCCCCGGTGCTACTGGGGCCTGATTCACTCATTGGTTGCTTCGACGAAGGCGTCCCATTTGGCCTTGCCGACACCGGATGCAACGAGGTCTGCGGCTTCGTCGAGTGCTTGGGGCAAGTTGTCAGCGCGCCCCGCCGCCTGCAAGCCCAGCGCGACGTTCAACGCCACGGTCCCGAGCCGCGCGGGCGGGCCAGTGCCTTCCAGCGTTTCCAGGAAGACCTGCGGAGCCAAGGTTTTCTCCACCGGCCGTAGGTCGCTTGGGTCCACACTGTCCATGAGGTCCGTTGGATCCCATGTGGTGAGATCTTCTGCCTTCCCTCCCCGGACGTCCACCGTGTGGACAAGTCCCGCGGGTGTTGCTTCGTCGTAACCGGGGTCACCGTGTACGACGATACCACCCTGACAGCCCAAGCGCGCCAACGCCTCGGCCATGGGTTCAATGAGGCGGCGGTCGTAGACCCCGATGACTTGATGCGTTGCGCTGGCGGGGTTGGTGAGCGGGCCGAGCAGGTTGAATACAGTCTTTACCCCAAGGCTTGCCCGCACAGGCCCGGCGTGCCGCATGGCTGGGTGGAAAGTGGGCGCAAACAGGAATGCGATGCCTGCCTTGTGAAGCACCCGTTCTACTCCCGCCGCGTCCAGGTCGAGTCGCGCCCCGGCCGCCTCGAGCACGTCTGCGCTGCCGCTGGGTCGCGTCACGCTACGGTTACCGTGTTTGGCCACCGTGATGCCGGCGCCGGCGAGTACGAACGCGGCGGCCGTGGAGATGTTGAAGGTCTTGCACGAAGCCCCCCCGGTACCGCAGTTATCGAGCACCACGCCATCGGGGGCGGCTACCTTGATGCTGTGGTTACGCATGGCGCGGGCAAAGCCCACTAGTTCGTCGGCTGCCACGCGGCGGGTGCGAATGGCGGCAAGAACGGCGGCCAGCCGCTCCGGGGCCAAGTCCCCCTGGAAGCAGGTGTCAAACAAGGTGAAAGCTTGCTCTTCGTCAAGGCTCCTGCCGGCGAGTAGGTTGTCGAGGGTGGCGGGGTAGTCCATTAGTGGGCCTCCAGGAAGTTCGTAATCATAGCCTGCCCGACTGGTGTTAGGATGCTTTCAGGGTGGAATTGAACCCCGTGCCAGGGGAGGCTGTCGTGGTCCATCGCCATGAGGGTGCCGTCGGCGGCGTGGGCGGTGGGTCGCCAGACTGCCGGCAGGGAATCGCCATCAACCACGAGGCTGTGGTATCGACCAACGCGCACTTGGTCTCCGAGCCCGTTCCAAAGCGGCGAATTGCTGAGCGTGACGGGGCTGGCTTCGCCGTGAATGACCTCGGGCGCGGCCTGAATCGTGCCGCCGCTCCAATGGGCCATCCCCTGCATGCCAAGGCACACGCCGAGCATGGGGATTTGCGGGAGGGGATCGGTGATGAGATGGCGACAAACGCCGAAATCTCTGTCATTGGCTGGTGTGCCGGGCCCAGGGCTTAGCACAAGCGCATCATACTGGCCTGCCTGGACCTCGTCACGCGTGATGGCGTCGTTGCGCCGAACATCCACGTCACAAGCCGCTTTCATGAAGGCGTGGGCCAAGTTGTACGTGAAGGAATCGTAGTTGTCCACGATGAGGACGCGGGCCACGAACGGGCCACTGCGAGTGCCCTTTTAGGTTGGGGGCCGCCGGTTGGCCCCCATTACAGGGAGCCCAAACTTACGTAACCTCCTACCTTTCCACGTAATCATGGAGCAGATGATCCGCAAACGGGTCACCCGGGTCGGGTCAGGAGCATGGAGCGTCTACCTCCCGAAGAAGTGGGTGGACGCTTGGACCCCGGAGCAACGGGAAGGCCGCGAGGTGGACCTTTACACCATTGGGGAAGCCATCGTCATAGCTCCTGTCCTCATGGACCGCAATGTCCGCGGTGCCGTGGAGAATGACGCCCGCAGCGTGCGTCGGGTGCTTCTCTCCGCCTACGTTCGAGGCGCCACCAGCGTGCACCTGTCGCCCATTGGTGCGCCCATGTTCAGCAACGAGGTCATCCTGGCCGCGCGAGACTTCCTGCGCCACTTGGACGAACGCATCGTGGCAACCGTGCGCCCAGAAACCATCGAAATGCGCATCAACCCCGACCTGCCGCCGCCCGTCACGGGAACCGACGCTGCCATGGTCCTTGTGGCTCGTGTGCAAGAGGCACTCAACTTGGCCGGCGAAGCCATCACCACGTTCCCCCATGACCAAGAACGGACCCTGCACACGTTACGGTTGCTACGCGACACGGTGGACCTTGACATTGCACGTATCTTCTACCAGACGCTGCGCGTGGTAGCAACCATCGACCTGCCTGTCCAGTCAGTGAGTGACCTGCAACTGCTCGACTTGACGGCGGCACAGTTGGACCGCATCGGGCGCCATACTCGCGCGATCGCGGGTACCCTTCTGGACCTGTATGGACTCACCATCGACGACCTCGATTACCCCATTGCGCACCTCCGGGGCCAAGCGCGGCTCCCCGACCTACCCGGAACGGCCATGCAGGATGCAGCCCGCGACTACGCCCAAGCCCTCAAGGCCGCCGCCGATGGCCTCGGTGCCGGGGCAGCGGCACTGAGCAAAGGTGACACGGTCGCCCTACGCAAACTGCAAGCAGCGGCGCGGGCGACGCAAAACGGCTTGCAAGAAGTGGTGTTTGAAGCCATGATGGAGGCGTGGGCAGAAGACCTGGGCCCGGGCCAACGACGAACCGCGTACGGCTTGTACCAAGTATCAACGCCCATCCACTCCATTCTCGGCAACCTAGCAGCAATCGCCCACCACGCCATCACCATCACGGCTGTTGTGCCCCTGCTCGATGACGAGGCGATGCCATGACAGAAACCCGCATGCTTCAGACGCGGGGATTCGACTGTAATGTATTCTTCCTCAAGGACCCCGCATCCAATGCCTTCGACCTTGTGGACGCTGGCATCGGCGTGAATCACGCACTCTTGGTGCAGCAGGTGGCAGCCGTCATCGACCCCCACCGCATACGCCGTGTGGCAGTCACCCACGAACACCTGGACCACGTGAACGGCCTCCCCCACTGGCAGAAATTGGGCGCCAAAGTGGTGGCGAGTCCCGCGTGCGCAGCGAAACTGGCGGCCGGGCACGACCCTACCAGCGCCATGTTTGGCCAGGACATCCCCCGACTCCTTGTGGATGAGGAGGTCGGCGACGGCGACCACGTGAACCTGGGCGGCCGGGACCACGAAGTGCTACTGACACCCGGCCATAGCCCGGGGTCGTGCTGCTACTGGGAGCCCAGGCAGGGGACTCTTTTTGCTGGCGACACTGCGTTTGCCGACGGCGGCATCGGGCGCTTTGACTTCCCTGACGGAAACGTTCGCTTACTGGCGGAGTCCATGCTGCGACTCGAAAAGTTGCCAGTCAGAATGCTCCACTGCGGCCATGGACCAAGTCCCCAGGGGGACGAGGCGGCGCGGTCGCTACGGGGTAGTGTTGCCCACGTTCAGGCGTGCTTGTAGGCTCACCAATCGTCGTCGGCTTCGACCTCGGCCCATTGCTCCAATGGGTCTTCTTCGAGGTCTTGTTCATCGGGGACAAAGCCAGCCACGGCGCGCCGCAGTTCTTCCAGTCCCTGCCCCGTTTGGTTGCTGAAGGCCACGCGGCCTTCGATACCGGTAGTCAGCAGGTCCGCCTTGGATTCGACCACAAGTAGGGGAATCCCGGCCATCTCCGTGCGAGTCTGCTCCAGGAGGGCTTCTTGTTGACCCACTGTGAAGCCACTGGTCTCGCTGGGGTCAATGATGAAGAGGACAGCGTCGGCGGCGTGACGGAGGGCGGCGATGGCTTGCCGTTCCACGTCGTTGCGCTTGTTGTCGGGGCGATCGAGCAGGCCAGGCGTGTCCACTAACTGCACCATGACCGGCTCGCCCCACCGATTGCTCGTCTCCATATGGCCCACGTTGCTACTTTTCGTCGTGAAGGCGTAGCCAGCAACCTCTGGTCGAGCGTTGGTCATGGCCGCAAGCAAACTGGATTTGCCCACGTTGGGGAAGCCCGCAATGACAACGGTGGCGTAGCGGGGATCGACGGTTGGCAGCACGCGGACACGGTCGCGGGCGTCGGCCAGGACGTCAAGAGACGGCCCCAGTTCTTCGATGATGCTGGACACGCGGCCGTACACACGCTTCTGGGTCTGGTGGAAGCCGTCCAGGTCGCGCACCCTTTGCATCTTGCGGAGTTCTTCTTGCACGAGGCGCTCGATGGTGTCGGCGGCCCATTTCACAGAGCCCAGGGCCTTGCGCAGTTTGGGTAGGCCCACCAGGATGTCGAGGATTTCCTGTTCGTAGCCACCAACATGCTCCAGGTTGGGGAACGCCTTGTGGATGCGACGCAGTTTGGTCACCGACTTGTCAGCAATGGACTCCATGCGGGCAGCCAACGTCTTGCGAACCCGGTGATACTTGACCGGGTCCGGAATCTCAATCTTGGCGGCCTTACCGAACGCCTGGTCCAGCATCTCCTGCGCTGTGGGGATGGTGGGTACACGTTCGAGCATGGAAGCGGCCCTGCCAGGCCTCAGATAAGAAGGTGACGGACGATTGGCCCCGACATTTTTTTCTCGCGAAGTCTTTCCACGAGCATGCGTTGGGTGGTTCTGGTCCTACTGGTTCCGTTGGCATCGGCGGGCCCGCAGGTTGCTGATTTTCCCGTTGAAGACAGTCCGATTGCCGTGTGTCCGGGCTTCGACGATGACAACGACCGGTTCTGGGATGCGCCTGATGATGACGGCACCGACTGGGACTTGGGCGACGAAGGGCGCATTTGCTTTGGCGGCTCGGACCAGGATTGGTTTGTTACCGAGATTTTGGCCAGTGAAGTTCTCCGCATCAACGGCGACCACCGGTCCCCTGCGGGTTACACGGAGGTCATTTTTACTGACTGTGCCGGAGCCGAACTACACCGCATGAGCGTACCATACCAGGATTGGTGGCTCGCCGTCGGCAGCAGCGAGGACGTAACCGTGTGCGTCGGGTTTACGGCTACTGCTCCAGCATGGCACGGCTTCTTGGATTACACCGTGGGTCGATTCACGGTTGATTGCGTCGCCGGCGACGCAGGCTCCGGCCGCGACTCGGCCTGGAGCGATCCCGTTCGCATCGAAGAAGGCACGTTCCCGGCGTGTGGAATAGCAGCCGAAGGCAGCAAGGATTTCGATGCATACGTACTGGACGTGGAGCCAGGGAAGTGGGCGATTGAAGTCGCGGGGCAACCGTGTGGAGCCCTCGACCGCACGTGGGCAAAGAAGGACGCAGGTTGCAACACCATCGTCCTCCAGGTAGCCGAACAACAACCCATGACCGTCAGAGTTGAAGCCAGCGGCCCCTACGTTGTGACCGTTCGACCCGCACGGCCCATGTGCGACCCAAATCCCACCGTGCTCGTCCCCGGTCATCCAACCACCCTGTGCTTTGATGAAACAAACTGGGATGTGGAAGTACCACTTGTCGGCGTACAGGCTGGAGATGAGGTCATCATTACCCGGACAGGGGACACCTTCTTGCCTCGCATCCTGAGCCCCGGTGGTGGTTGGATTGGCGAGGCGGTGGCCGACGGGCAGCGCGCTGTCTTGGCATGGGATGCCGAGTACCGGGCGAAGCTGACCTCACGACTGGCCGTACACGGCCTTGCAACGGTTACCTTGCAAGCGACTACCACCGACGTGGAAATCGGCGACTGGCTTCATGGCCCGTCGCAGACCGTGCTCAGTTGCGACCACCTCTATGCCGTCGCGGGTCGAGCAATGGTCAACTTAGACACTGGCGGTGTTTCGGAATCCATCCGCGGCCGTACAGTTAGCGGCCCTGCGGCTGGCTGCACTGACCATGGGCCGCTCATCGGCGACCGAGATTGGACGTCAGATAGGATCGTATTTGGCACCCGAACAGTCGCGAAACTTGCCCACCACGACGGCTTCATCATGCCGGGCGCCCATTCCCTCATCCCGCAGGATAACGGCTGGTGGACCGTCGACACGTACTCCAGGGAATTGTACCGGTTTGACTGTGCCACTCGTGAGGTCGCCATGGTTGCAGGCGGCGTCACGGCCGCGGCCACCGACCCAGCCGGAAACTTGTGGACGTTGGCCCCATCCGGCTGGACAACTGCAGCCGGTGCAGCGTTGCCCCCGGGGCCACAGCAATTGCTGTTTGCAGAAGATGGTCGCATTTACGGCCCACATGATGGCCGGGTGGTCATGTTCAACGGCGAAGCGTGGATGCCTGTGTCGGGGCATTTCGGCGCAAATAGCCTGACCTGGCACGACGGAATCCTGCACGCGGGCGGCTCCGTCGCCACACTCAGGTTCCCCGGCATCACGGGCGGCCAGTCCATTCCCGTTGGGTGCCTTCCGGCGTTTCCGGATATTCACGTGGAACGTTTGCACGAGATTCCGCCCACGGTCGAATCTCCGGCGGGCCCCGTGGACCAAGCGGCATACCGCGTTTACAACGTCCGCGTAAGCAACCAGGGAGATTGGCCGCTGCGCTTTCAGTCAATGCTGCATCTACAGGTCGAAGACGCAGACTACACTGAGGGCTGGCGCTCCACTGCCAGCCGACTGGTTGACCCACTGGCCCCCGGCGAATCACGTGATATCACATTCAGGGTCTCTCATGGCCTAATAACGACGATGCCTGACGGGGAGCACCGTCTCCGCTTGATGCACGAAAATTACTTGGACACCCAAATCGGCCCGGGCGCCGATGAGGTGACCTGGACGCGCTACAATTCGTTGGTCCTGGCCCGCAACCCGTGACCCCGCATCTGCGAGTCCCTAGCCCATTGAAATCCATACGTCATTCAGGTTGTTGCCCGTGGGCCCCGTGACAATCGTTTGGCGCCGCGCCTCAAGGTATCCGTGGGCATCGAAATTGGCGAGGGCCGTCGCCGCCACGTTGTCGGTCTCGCGGCCGGTGCTCCAACCACCTGCCGCTCGTGTTGTGCCATCTCGTCCATCGCTGCCGGCGGCCCACAAAGGAACGCCCTGCAGCCCAGCGGCAAGGGCGGCATGTTGGCAGCGACCGCCCCCCGAGACCCCGTTCGGCAATGTCAAGGTGGGTTCCCCTCCCAGGACCGCAATGTCGCCCGTGTCTTGTTCAACCAGTCGTTGGACTTCTTCCGTCACGGGGCCCACGACGCGACGATCTACGGCAACTGCGCCGGGTATGCGATTTGCCACGGCTTTCACAAGGTCTTGGTTGTCTGCCAACACGTGATGCGGCACGTCGGGGTGCCACACGGGCCCGGAGCCAACGGCCCTCAATTCCGTGGTATCTTGGATGACCCAGCACTCGACCTCGCAGCCCCTGGCCAGTAATGCGTCCGCTAGTTTGCCGCCCTTGACCATGCTGTGCTGGCTGCGGCGTCGGTTGAGTTCCTCAATGGGAAGCCCGCGCCGATTCCATTCACGCCACTTGGCCTGCAGTTCATCCAAGGGTAGTTCGCTCGCTTCCATCATGGCACTCGTTCCACCTGACAGCAGTGCCAAGATGCGAGTGCCAGGTGGCCTACTGGCCGCCCACTCCAACACCGCTTGACCTGCGGCCAGGCTGCGCTCGTCGGGAACGGGGTGGCTGCCCGTGTGCCAGCCAAGCCCCGACGAGCCCGGCGTAGGTGCGACGCCGATGCCTCGGACCTGATGCCCTGCTTCCACCAAGCCCCACGCCATGGCATTTGCCGCCTTGCCAAGGGCAAGCACCTCGAAGCCTGGCGCCGTGTGCAAAGCGCGCTGCTTCACGAGGCGGGTGGGGTGCAATTCTTCAAGGGCCGTCAGGAAAGCGACTAGGCACTCGTCGGCCGTTACGGTCGTCAAAGCCGAATCTCCTGCCATGTTACTCTCCCTGCGGTAACGTGGTCCCGGATGCTCCGCTGGACAGGGCTAAGGCGACTACCAGCCGTCTTGATTTCCACGAAGACAACGCCATCCTCGTTGAATTGAATGCCATCAACGGGGCTCCCCAGGAACCGGAAGCCCTTGGCATCCCATGGCCACGCAGTAACCGGGAGCAGTTGCTCATGAATCTGGCCGTGACGGGTGGCGATGCTCTGTGCCCGTCCCCGCTCCGTGGCAACCCGTCGGCGCATCCCCAAGGCCCATCGAAGCGTCGCTAGCCACGCCAGGAAAAGAAGGCCCGCCGTGAGCGCCAACAACAAGAATGCATCCACGCAACGGGAAGCGACGTCGCCCCCTTTAAGAAGACCCCCTGGGTCGGCGGCATGTGGATTTCGCTCTGACCCCGGAGCAGGAACTGATCCGCCAGACGGTGCGGGAATTTACCGAGACGCGGGTCAAGCCCGAGGCTGCGCGAATTGACCGGGACCATTGGTACCCGGAGCCCATCGTGCAGGAAATGGCCGCACTGGGCCTCATGGGAATGAACTTCCCCACCGAGAAGGGGGGCGCCGGCACGGACATGGTGTCGTACTGCATCGCCATCGAGGAGTTGTCCGCCGGCTGCGCCTCAACGGGCGTAATCGCCAGCGTCAACAACAGCCTCAGCGGCTGGCCCCTGTACACCTTCGGCAATGATGAGCAACACGAGCGCTACTTGACGGATATGCTGGGTGGCACCCGCATCGGGGCCTACGGCTTGACCGAACCCAACGCCGGCAGCGATGTGGTCAGCATGCAAACCAAGGCTGACCGCGAGGGCGACCACTACGTCCTCAACGGCCAGAAACTCTTCATTACCAACGCTGGGCCCGCCGAGACATACATCGTTTTCGCGCAGACGGACAAGGAGGCCAGGCACAAGGGCCAGTCCGCGTTCATCGTCGAGAAGGGGTTCGACGGATTCGAAGTGGGCAAGACGGAAGACAAACTCGGCATCCGTGGCGCACCTTGCTGCCCATTGTTCTTTGAAAACGTCCACGTCCCCGTGGAGAACCGCCTCGGAGACGAGGGCATGGGGTTCAAGATTGCCATGCAGACCCTCGACGGGGGCCGGCTAGGTATTGCAAGCCAAGCGCTGGGTATCGCCCGCGCCGCCTACGAAGCGAGCCTGGCCTATTCCAAGGAGCGTGTCCAGTTCGGCCGCCCCATTGCCTCTAACCAAGCCATCCAATGGAAACTGGCGGACATGGCGACCCGCATTGATGCCGCCCGCCTCCTCATTTGGCGCGCCGCACAACTCAAAGACGCCAAGGCACCCTACTCGAAGGAGGCCAGTATGGCCAAGGTGTACGCCAGCGAGACTGCTATGTGGGCCGCCACGGAGGCCATTCAGATCCACGGCGGTAACGGGTACACCAAGGACTACCCCGTGGAGCGGTATTTCCGCGACGCCAAGATCACAGAAATCTACGAAGGCACTAGTGAAATTCAGCGCCTCGTCATCAGCAACCATCTTCTCAAGTAACTAGAATCAGGTGGAATATGGCCCGTCAACGCAGCAACCAAACCGAAAAGCCTGGCTTCGATGCCAAGAAACTCTGGAACACATTCAAGGTCCCCGTCGTGGTTCTCCTCATCTGGGGTGCCGTGGTCGGCGTCATGGTCACGCAGGCCTACACGGGCGAACTGTGTCCCGGCCACTGGCACAGTACCATGGATGTTTACATCGACGGCGAACCACTGCGCTTCGACCACCCCGCATGGACCCTGGAAGGCCGCCAAGGTATGCCGCTGCGCAGTCACATGCATCAAGGCAGCCCTGGTATCTGGCACTGGGAACCCCAAGGATCCAGTATTTGTATTCCCTTCAACGAGGGTGCTAGCCACGCTGACCTCGAACTGCAAGATGACCGCCTCATCCTCAATGACCGTCACGCCGATGTGGGCCAGGACGGCGAATACGTGGACGGCGCGGACGGCAAACAACTGGTGGTTTACATGAAGCCATGGGGCGGCGACTGGGAAGAAGTAGAAGCCGGATGGTTTGCAGACCGCCAGATGATGGACGGTGAGAAGGTCATTATCGCCTACGGCACCCCCGAAGACACGGAAATGGGGCTCGTGACCTCCATGACCACGCCCCTCTCCGACTCGCTCCAACCAAACGACACGGGCCGCCAATTCCCTGTGATTCCAGTGGTGGGTATCAGTGTCATTGCACTGGTGTTCCTGGCGATTTGGAACAACATCCGCTCCAAGATGGCCTAGGCGGCATCAAGGGCTACTCTCTTCCCCTTCACCCTTAGAACGACCGTTGTCAGGTTCGTGTCTGTTTCAGCGGAATTGACAACGCCACCTGGCGGTCCTAGGACCGGCTGATGCGCGCGGCCACTTCGTGCGGCGATACTTTACCGGCCCGGGCTAGGTCAAACAGTTCTGACCATTGTGGCAGGATTTCGCCGCGACTCGTGAATGCCTTGGCAACCGCATCTTTCGTGATGATGTCACGCACCTGGGTGCGGAGCCGGCGCTCGCGGCGCTCGTGCCAATGCCCATTTTCCTTGCTCCAGGCTTCGTGCGCTTCGATTTTTTCAGCCACGTCCTCGACGCCTTCCCCACGTTCCGCGATGGTCCGTACGAGGGGGGGCCACCATACTTGCTCGCCTTCTTCGGGGTGGGGGGCCAGGGCCATGGCGCCTTCTACTTCGCTGTGCACTTTGTCGGCCCCCGTGAGGTCGGACTTGTTGATGACGAAGACGTCAGCAATCTCCATGACGCCTGCCTTGACGGCTTGGACATCATCGCCCAAGTTGGGGACAAGCACCACGAGGACTGTATCGGCAAGGCGTACCACGTCCACTTCCGCTTGGCCGACGCCCACGGTCTCCACGAAGACGATGTCCTTGCCCGCTACGGCCATGGCCCGAACAGCGTCAGCAGTGTGGCTGCTCAATCCCCCCAGGGCACCGCGGGTGCCCATGGAGCGAATGAAGACATCCTTGTCCTTGCTGCGGCCTTGCATGCGGATGCGGTCGCCGAGGATTGCCCCGCCGCTGAATGGACTGGATGGGTCAACTGCGATGACCCCCACAGTGAGTCCCTGCTTGCGATAATGCGTGATGAGCCGGTCCGTGAGCGTTGATTTACCCGTACCTGGACTGCCCGTAACTCCGACCACGTGGCACCCTTCGCCACGCCCGTGCAGGCGCTGCAAAACCTCAATGCCGACGGGGTCTTCCGATTCGAGTAGTGTGATGAGCCGCCCAAGGGCTCGGCGGTCGCCGGCGGGGACCCGTTCAGTCAGGGTGTCGGCATCCATCAGTGGGACGCCTCTGCCTCGCTTGCGAAGTGGTCCTTGAAGCGCGGGTGGGTCTTGATGAAGCGGCTGATTTCGCGGGTGTCTGTACCCGGCCCAAACACCGCCTCAATGCCCTTCTCCTTGAGGGTCTTGGCGTCGTCATCGGGGATGATTCCGCCGCCGAAGACGACCACGTCGTCGGCACCCTCGGCGACCAGGAGGTCTTTGATCTTGGGGAACAAGGTATTGTGAGCGCCACTGAGGCATGACAACCCGACTAGGTCTACGTCCTCTTGGATAGCCGCGTCTACGATTTGTTGGGGGGTTTGACGGAGCCCAGTGTAGATTACCTCGAAGCCAGCATCGCGCAGCGCGCGAGCAACCACCTTGGCGCCTCGGTCATGGCCGTCTAGGCCGGGCTTGGCGACAAGGACACGAAGGGGTCGGGTGCTCATGTCCGGCGGGACGCCACTCCTCTTTAAAGGAGGA
Source organism: Thermoplasmatota archaeon (assembly GCA_041622975.1). GTDB lineage: Archaea > Thermoplasmatota > E2 > JACPAO01 > JAHFTW01 > JBFJXH01. The sequence continues at coordinate 2,298 of JBFJXU010000025.1, read as the reverse complement.
ATGGCGGCCTACGGTTCTTCGGGCTCAGTGGCCACTGTGGCCTCGGTCGCTTCGGGCTGGTCACCGGGAGTGGGTGTCGCCTCGGGCGAGTCACCGCTGCCGTCCTCGTCAACGGGGTCATCCTCGCCGGGCGGTAACACCGCCACTTGTGTGACCATGTCCTCGCCATTGAGGCGGACCACGATAACGCCCTGCGTGTCGCGACCCAGCCTGCTGACTTGGCCAACGGGCAGGCGCACGACCATACCGGTACGCGTGGTGACCAGGATGCTGTTGTCCTCGGCCACGGTGCGAACGGCGACCACGTATCCGTTTCGCTCGTTCACCTTGATCGTGCGGACACCCTTGCCCCCACGATGCGTGAGGCGGTAGTCGTCGATGGGCGTGCGTTTACCGTAGCCATTTTCGGTGACTGTGAGCATTTCGCTGCCGGGTTCGGCCACGGCCAGGCTAACGACGGCGTCTTCGTCGCCGGACAACGTGATGCCACGCACGCCTGCTGCTACACGCCCCATGCTGCGCACTTCGGCTTCATCGAAGCGACAGGCCTGGCCGTTGCGCGTGGCAAGGACTACGTGTTGTTGGCCGTCCGTGCGGCGCACGCCCAGCAATTCATCGCCCTCACGCAGTTCAATGGCCTTGATGCCCGTGGCGCGGACGTTTCGGTAGTCGGCCAACGGGGTTTTCTTGACAAGTCCCCGTTTGGTGGCGAAGAACAGGTATTGGTCTGGTTCGTCGAAGTCACGGACTGCCAACACGGTTTCTACCCGTTCGCCCTCGTCCAGGTTGACAAGGTTGACCACCGGCTTGCCACGGCTTTGGCGGCTGCCGGCAGGAACCTTGTATCCCTTGAGCCAGTGGATGCGGCCGGTCGACGTGAAGAAGCACAGGTAGTCGTGAGTGGATCCGACGAAGGTTCCGATGACGTGGTCTTCGTCCTTGGTCTTTACACCGCGGAGACCTTTGCCGCCCCTGTTCTGTTCGCGGTAAGTGGCCAAGGGCATTCGCTTGAGGTATCCTGCTTGGGTGTACAGGAAGACGGATTCTTCCTCAGGGATTAGACTCTCGTCGTCGATGTCGATTTCGCCCTCTGCCAGCATGGTGCGGCGCTCGTCGGCGAAGTCCGCCTTGATGCCCACCAGTTCATCCTTGATGATGGAGTAGACCCGAGCGTCGTCATTGAGGATGTCCTTGAAGTCAAGGATCTTGGCCAGCAAGTCCTCGTGTTCGGCTACGAGCGCCTGGGATTCGAGGCCAGTGAGTTTCTGCAGCCGCATGTCCAGGATTGCCTTGGCTTGAGATTCACTGAGGCCGAACCGCTCCATGAGGCCATCTCGTGCGGCGTCGGCGTCGTTACTGCCGCGGATGAGCGCTACGACGGCATCGATGTTCTCGAGGGCCGTTAGCAGGCCCTGTACGATGTGATCACGTTTCTCTGCCTTGTCGAGGTCGAATTGAGTGCGCCGCGTGATGACTTCGAAGCGGTGTCGGACGAAGACTTGGACGAGTTCCTTGAAGTTCAGGGTCTTGGGCCGACCGTCTACCAGGGCCAAGTTGTTGACGTTGAACGCCGATTGTAGGGGGGTGTGCTTCCATAATTGATTGAGCACCACGTCCACGATGGCGTCGCGCTTGAGTTCGATGACCATGCGCATGCCGCGTCGGTCGGACTCGTCCCGAAGGTCACGGATGCCTTCGACCACCTTGTCCTTGGCCAGGTCCGCGATGAGCATCAGGAGATTGGCCTTGTTCACCTGGTACGGAATCTCCGTGAACACAATCCGCTCGTCGTCGCCCTCCACTTCGTATTTGCCACGGACGACGATGCGACCCCGGCCTGTGGACAGTGCGCTCACCACGCCGGATTGTCCGTACATGATGCCGCCCGTGGGGAAATCGGGCCCCTTGACGATGTCCATCAGGTCCATGACGGTCGCTTCGGGTTCATCGATGAGGTGGATGGTCGCATCGATGACTTCGCCTAGATTGTGAGGTGGCATCTTGGTGGCCATGCCCACGGCAATACCATCCACACCATTGACCAACAGGTTTGGAATCGCCGAAGGCAGGACGCGGGGCTCCTTCAGGCGGCCGTCGTAATTGGGTGCCCAATCTACGGTGTCCTTGTCAATATCTGCAAGGATCGGTGCAGCAATCTTGGCGAGGCGAGCCTCGGTGTAACGCATAGCAGCCGCGCCGTCGCCATCCACTGAACCAAAGTTACCTTGGCCGTCCACCAGGGGGTATCGGAGGCTCCAGTCTTGGGCCATGCGGACCATGGCGTCATAGATGGCAGAG
>JBFJXU010000024.1:0-15961 GCA_041622975.1 Thermoplasmatota archaeon | reverse complement strand
TTGCCGATGAGGTTCTGGAATAATTGGCGCATCTGTGGCTTGCTAGCATGGAATTTCGGCAAGTCTTCCACGGTAATGCGTGCCTGAGGAGCGTCGGCCTCCACGAGCCGCGCGGCTTGCCGGGCCACTTCACGGAGGTCCAAATCCGCCTTTACATCGTGTGCATTGGCGCGCGAATAGGCGAGGGTACTCTGGATGAGGTCGTCCATGTGACCCACAGTGCGAGAGATTCGGTTGGCGCTCTTCAGAATCCGTTCGTCGCCATCTCCGATGCCCTCAAGCAAGCGTGCGTTCAGGCGAATCACGGACAGCGGCGACCGGAGGTCGTGACTGACCGTGCGAGCAAATTGCTCCAGGTCGTGGTTGGATTGTTGAAGTTGTTGGGTGCGCTCTTCGACCCTGGCCTCGAGGCGTTTGTTCAATTCACGCGCCCGGTCTTCCGCCAAATGGCGGCGTTCCAATTCGTTGCGCAGGTCTTGCGTGGCGACAGCCACGCGGCGGCGAAGGGTGAGTGTCCACAGCGTCAACAACAGTAGCGTGCCGCCCGTGACGAGCAGAATGTTGCGGGCTAAGGGACTGAACCCGGTGGCAGGGGGATGGATGCCCAAGTCGTAGTTTGTCCAGTACTCGAAAATGCGAGTGCGCTCACCGGGGGGAATGGTGGCCATGCCCTTGTTGAGAATACTCACAACCATGTGGGCCCCGTCGGGGACGGCCCAGTGCTGGTCGCTTTGCAGGAAGGGGCCCTCGTCGAGGACACGAACATGAGTAAGTCCATTTTCCCTGATGAGATAGCCCAACGTGGCGGTCTCCTCGAATACAGCGTCCACTTGATTGGTGGCCAACCAATCCACGAGGGTATCCAAGTCGGGGGCCGGCGTGATCGCCATTTCAGGGTGGTTTTCGATGAGCCATTCGCCGCTCACGTAGGATTCGACGATGCCCACCTTCAATCCTGCAAGGTCCTCTATGGAGGCCACCTCGGGGTGGTCGTCAGTAACGTAGAATGCACTCGATAGGCGCACGTAGGGGTCGCTGAAATCCAGGAACTTCTCGCGTTCGCTCGTCTGATTGACCGTCCCAATGACATCCAGGCTGCCATTGCGAATCCCTTGCTGAAGCGCCTCGAAATCCGGGTATTCAATTTTCTCGATGCGAACGCCCAAGTTGCGGCTGATGGCATCCAGGAGGTCAAAATTGATGCCTACCGCATGGCCTTGGCGGTCCCTGAATTCGAAGGGCGCATAGCCAGGCTCATACCCGTACCGGATAGGGGCATGCTGGTCGAGCCATGCCCGCTCCTCGTCGGAAAGTGCGTCTTCCTCTGCTCCCACCAGGGGAATAAAGAGCAAGGCCGCAGCAAGCGCCCCCCAGGCACGGGACATGCTTGACCCTCGACTTGAGGCCTCTTAAGGGGGACCTGAAGGGGTAAGGGGATGCGGGCACCATCTTCACCGATTCATTTGACAACCATGGCGCCTGGCCTCTCCTGACAACCGGGCGGCCGGATCAGATTTTACATGGCGCGCAGGCGGCGGACGCGTTCCTGCGTGGCGGGGTGGGTGCGGAACAAGCCGGCGAACCCGCCCCGGAATGGGTTCACGATGAACAGAGCGCTGGTGGCACTGTTGGCGTGTTGGTCGATCGGATTGCGGGAGGCCATGGCTTCCATTTTCTCCAGCGCCGACGCCAGGGCGTGGGGCTTGCCGCAGATGAGGGCGCCCACTCGGTCGGCTTGGTATTCCCGGGAGCGACTGATGGCCAACTGGATGACAATGACCGCAATGGGAGCAAGTAGCATGAAGGCGACACCAATCGCCATGGTGACTGGGTTGCGGTTCTCGCCACCTCCGAAGAGGGCATTCCAGAAGAGCATGCGGGCGGCGAAGGTGACCGCACCGGCGACGGTGGCGGCTGCGGTCATGATGAGCATGTCGCGGTTCTTGACGTGGGCCAGTTCGTGTGCCATGACGCCTTCGAGTTCTTCGTCAGTGAGCATGCGCAGGATGCCTTCCGTTGCGGCAACGACGGCGTTGGCGGGGTTGCGTCCGGTGGCGAAGGCGTTGGGTACACCCATGGGAATGATGGCCACCTTGGGCATGGGCATACTCGTCTGGGTGGCCAGTTTGTGGACGATGTTGTAGAGGCGCGGTGCTTCGTGGGCTTCCACGATGCGCGCCTTGTAGGACCAGAGGACGAATTTGTGGCCCCACCAGTAGGTGACGAAGTTGAGGGCTAGGGCAATGAGTCCGAAGAGGACCATTGCTTGGATGGGGTTTCCAGCGATGCCGTAACCGGCGAGAACGTAACCCGCGACCATGAAGATGGCTGTGAGGGCTCCAAACAGGGCGAGTGTGCGCAGGCGTCCGAACACGGGGTCGGCCTGTGGCATGGTCGTCAAAGGCTTTGCGTCGTTGGTCAGGTGCCGTGGAGACCTGCCAAGAACCGGTCAAGATAGCCGGCGAAGGCGGTAAGGTCCCCGGGGGACCAATCAGCAAATACGGGGCCCACGAGTCCTGCCATGTGCGCTTCGATGGCGCGTTTCTTGGCGCGCGCCGCGGCGGTGGGCGTGATCCAGGTGATGCGCCGGTCATTGTTGTCCCGTTGCCGCGTCACCAGCCCTTCCGCTTCGAGCCGTTGCACGATTGGTGTGAGGCTGCCTTTGGTGACGCCGAGTGACTGAGCAAGTTGGCCGTGGCTCTTGGGCCCAGCAAACAGGGCCCGCAGGGCGAGCATGTGGGGAAACCCTAGGCCGTCTGGCGCAAGGCGTTCACGGACCTTGTCTTGTAGCGTGTGTGCGACGTCGCGGAGGCGCACGAGAATGGATTGAACGTCGGGTGGCGGGGGTCGTGGGGCCGGGTCCACGATGGAGCACGACCGCACCCACACGTAATAGTTTGGCCCCAAACCTTTTGCCCGGGGTCCAGTCAGGAGCCCTCATGGACGCCCTCGCCAACACAGCATCCTGGTGCGCCAGGCACCCCGCCTGGACGATTCTGCTGGCCCTCACCTTGACGGCCGGCCTAGGCGCCGGCATGACCCAAGCAGAAGCCGGCCGCGTCCAGGAACTCTTCGTGCCTGATGGCCTCGAATCGGTTGCCACACTCGAGCAGATCGAACACCTCTGGGGCACCAGTGACACGCTATTCCTTGTCTACATTACCGAGGACCCCTTGGCACCGGACCTCTTGGAAACCATCCGCGCCGACGCGGCCATGGCGGCCAACCTGCCCGGCTACCAGGAAGCCCACGTCCTCCCCAACATGGTACCAGAAGGCGCACCCCGGCAAGCCTACGAGGCCGCAGGTGAACAAGCGGGATTGCTCGCCCCCGACGCCCAATTGGTCCGCATCTTCATTGACCCCACCGAGGACGTCATGGGAGTCACCGATGCCTTCAACCAGATTCGCGACGCAAGCGCCGCCAATCCCATTGCCACGGGCCCCATTTACCTGGAGCGAAGCCAGCAGGAAGGGGCAAACCTGGACGTAGCCATCTTGATGCCCATCTCAGTCGTCATGATCGGTGTCGTACTGGCCATCGTGTTCCGCCGCGCCCAAGACGTCTTGGTCCCCATGGTAACCGCCAGTCTCGCCCTCGCCATGGCATACGGCACCGTCGCGTGGGCCGGGCTGCCCCTGGCCCCACCCAGTTTCATCGTCATGCCCTTGCTCCTTGGCGTCGGCATCGACTACATGCTCCACATTGTCTACGCTTACCGCGAGGTCCCTAAACACACGGGTATCCCCACTCGCTTCGCGGTCACCGCCGACCGCGTCGGAGCCCCCGTCTTCTTCACCGCCATCACCACGCTCATTGGATTCGGATCATTCCTGGCCGGCGATATCCCCCAGATTCGTGTCTGGGGCCTCCTCATCGGCAGCGGCGCATTGTACGCATTCCTACTCGGGTTCACCGTGCTGCCTGCGTTGTACCGCCTGCGGGCAGGCAAGGCAACCAAACCACCCTTGGGCGACTTACTGGGGGGCCTTGCCCAACGCATCGTGGACAACCGGCGCATGGTCCTTGCGGGCCTCATCGTCATCACCGTCGCCTTGGGGGCGGTGGCCACCCAGGTCAACGTGGAACGTACCCTGGACTTCGACCTCGGGGACACCCCTGCGGCCGCCGACTTGGAAGCGATGCAGTCACGCTTCGGTGGCCAGAGCCTCGCCTTGTTCCTCGTTCGCGACGGCCCCATGGAAGCCATCGCCGCCTTCGAATCGGACCTCCGCGACATCGACGCGGTGGGATTCGTTGATGGCCCTGCAACAAGACAAGCCCAGGGCCGTCCGGCCAACGACATCACCAACGGGCCTTACTCGTTGATCACCGTGGGCTACCCCGGCCAGGAAAATGCCGTCGTGGACGAGTTGGCCGCCGCAGGTGCCGCAAGCGGCCTCAATGCACGCCTGACCGGCAAAGACGTCATTCAAACGGAGAGCCAAGGCGTAGTCCTGGACAGCCTGTTTGCGTCCACGGGCGTCGCCTTGGTCCTGGTTGTTTTGCTCCTGGCACTCATCTTCCGCCACGTACGCCACGGCTTGTTGGCGTTCATCCCCCTCGTTGTGATGGTCATCTGGCAATTGGGGATTCAGACCTTGGTGGGTATTCCACTCAACGCAGTAACGGGAGTCGTCACTGCCATGACGCTCGGCATCGGCGTGGATTACAGCCTTCACTTGGTGATGCATTACCGGGGCGAACGAAGGCGGGGGGCAGACCGGGCCACATCCAGCCGGTTGGCATTGGCGTCCGTAGGCCGGCCCGTAATGGCGGCGACCATTACCACTGTGAGTGCCTTCAGCGTGCTGGCGTTCAGTAGTTTCGAGCCGCTGCGCCACTTCGGGATCGTTGCCGCCATCGTGGTGGCCTGTGCTTTCGTTGTCAGCCTCACCTTGGTGCCCGCCTTGGCGGCTGGCCGCATGTACCCACAGGCCGCGCAAGCCCCCGCCCGGACGCCTACACCGAAGCCGCAACGGTCCGCTGCACGGGCTTCGACGGAGTAATTCAAGATTGCACAAGCGTCGTGGGCAAACCACTCGGCGAGGCAACATCCGAAAGGAAGCACGCAACGGCCAAGCCATCGACGATGGCCTGCATTTCCTCAATGGCGGCATCCTTAGCGGCTGCTCGGAACATGGTACCCGCAAAGCCCCCGAGGTCGGCACCGAGGCTGATGGCGCGAGCGGCGTCCAAGCCATTGCGCAGGCCCCCTGTGGCCACAATGGGCACATTTACTTGGGAGCGCACCGAGGCGACCGCCTCCGGCGTGGGAATGCCCCAGCCCCAGAAGGCTCGGCCCACTTCGGCCTTCACATGGAGCCCTTGGTCACTGGCGCGGTGGTGTTCAACGGCCGCGAAACTGGTTCCACCGAGGCCGCCGACGTCGATGGCAGCGGCACCGGCCTCCACCAATCGTTTAGCAGTTTGACCATCCATGCCCGCACCCGTTTCCTTGACAACGACGGGGACACGAAGATCGCGGCAGACGGCAGCGATCGCTTCCAGGCCGCCCTTGGCGATGGTGTCTCCTTCTGGTTGGCATGCTTCCTGAACGGTGTTGAGATGAATGGCGAGTCCATGGGCATCCACCATCTCAACCGCTTGCTCGCACTTGCCCGCCGCGTCCTCACCCCATAGAACGAGTTGCGGCATGCCAACGTTGGCGAGGCGCACCGGGACATCGTGGTCGAGGATTACGCGGTACGTATCCACCAAGGAATCATCCTCGAGGGCGGCCCGCTGGCTTCCCACGCCCATGGCGATGCCATGATGAGCGGCCGCTGCGGCAAGGCGCTCGTTGATCTCCTTGGCCATGGCGGCCCCGCCCGTCATGCCAGTGATGAGAATCGGTGCCTTGAGCGCCTGGCCGAGGAATGACGAACTGAGGTCAATCTCGGCAAGGTCGCGCGAGGGCAGTGCTTCGTGGCGCATGCGCACGGCATCCCACGGACTAGGAATGGATTGCACATCCCGCTCCAGGGGAATACGCAAGTGGTCCTCCTTGCGGGATTGGGTGTTCACAGGCGCGCGACTGTGACTCCCCGTCATGGGCTTGCCGCCTTGACCCGCGTGCACGGCACGGTCTTGCCCTTGAGTTGGTCTAAGAGGCGGTTCTTCTCGGTGCCGTTGAGAATGACAACGGGGCCGTGGTCGGCGGCGGCGACGGCGTGCTCCAGTTTGCCCCGCATGGCACCCGTCACGTCCCCGTTGTTGGCCCGGCGCCATTGGACCGGCGTGTCGTTGCCAACTTCAGCCAGGATGCTTCCGGGGTCCTCGGGGTCCGCAAGGACGCCATCCACGTCCGTGGCAAACACGGTCAGTCGTGGTTGGAATTCTGCGGCGAGTTCCCCGACGATGCGGTCACCGCTGAGTACGCACCAGGAATCCGCATCCCGGATGAGGCTACCACCGAGGACGGGAACGTGACCTTCCGAGAGGAGTCGGCGAATACGTTCGAAGGGAATGCCCAGAATCTCATCGCCCTCCCTCGTGCAGTGAACATGGAGGGGCACGGCGACGGCGGGTACCCCGGCATCCACGGCTAGGCGGACAAGTGTCGCTTGCAGTTCTCCCACGGCGGCATGGACGGCGCTGACGTTGAGCGCACTATAGCCTTCAGATTCGGCCTTGGTCACCTGGGGGTGGCCCATGGAACCAGCCCCGTGGACAATGATACACGGCACACCTGCCTTGCGGACCTCGATGACGAGTCGCCGGGCCTGCGTGCGTGCAACGATGCCCGCGCCCTTCGACTTGTCCGTGATGATGCTGCCTCCGAGTTTCAGGAGGACCGGTCGGGACACGCCGGGGCCAGGGGAGCCCAGGCTTTGGAAGTGTCGGCCCTTCGCAGCGGCCAAACCCTAGGGTTCGTGCCACTGGACGCCGGGGCCGCCCAAGCCGACTACGTACGCCGTGCCGCCTGCTTCCCGGATGGCTTTGGCCGCGGTGCCCGGTTTGTCCGAGAGGCAGACCATGGAGCCACCTCCACCGGCTCCCGTGATCTTGGCACCCCATGTTCCAGGCGCTTGCCGGACGGCGTCCACGAGTTTCTGGACCGCCACGTGGTTGACTCCGATAGTGTGCATCGCGCCATGTTGTTTGTCCATCAGGCGACCGACTTGCTCCCAGTCCCCCGCCTCGAGGGGCTTGACGGCATCGCGGGCGATGCGGCCAATGTCGTCCAACGTGTCACGGACCAATGGGTTGCGCTTGATGTTGTGAGCGACCTTGGCCACCTCAGCGTCTGTGCGTCCCTTGACGCCTGAGTTGCCAATGACCGCAGTCACCGAGGGCAAGCGAATGCGCTCGACGCTCCATTGACGCTCCTCCCAATTCAGGTCCCAGAGGGGTTCCCCCACGCCGGGTCGTTCGCCGCCAATGGCAATGCAACCGCCGGCGGTGCTGACACTGGTGTCCGTTGGACTACCGCCGCCTTGCGTGGCACGCTCAGTCTCGAAGGCCCACTGGGCAAGGCCCGGTAAGCCCTCCTCGTGCAGCAAGCGCCGTAGGCAGGCCACCGTGGCTACCGTCAGCGCGGCGCTGCTTCCAGTGCCGGATGCACTGGGGACGCCGCCGTCGGTTTGGATGCGGACGGGGTCGCCCTTCCAGAAGCGGTCCACGGCGGTCTTGATGTAAGCGTGGTAATACTCGTGCAGGCGGTGGCCGTTGACGGTGAACTTCGTCCCCACGACATCGGCGGCCACCTTGGTCCGCTGGTCGATGCTGGCAGCCACGGCGGGGTGGCCGTACACCACCGCGTGCTCCCCGAAGAGAATGACCTTCCCGGGTGCGCTGGCGATACTGCGCAGATCCTGGAGGCCTTCCACATGGTTCGACCCTGGGTGCGGCTTAAAGGGGCACCGGCGTGCGCCGGAGCGTGGAGGCCACGTATGTGGAGCACTGGGCCGATTTGCGCCGGCGACTCATTACAACGGCCACCGTCGTCCTGGTCGTCACAGTGTTGGTGTTCTCCTTCCGCGTGGAAGCCACCCAGCCCTACGTGACGCCCAGCCTCACGGATTCCATGGCAGCACAAGCCTATGATGGCATCCAGAACCACCTCCGACCCGACAACGTCACCCTGGTGGCTTTGCACCCCATGGATGGTTTCACAGCGCAACTCTTCGTGGCCCTGGCCGCCGGTGTCGGCGTGGCCATGCCAGTCATCGTCTGGCAGGCAGGCGGATTCCTATGGCCGGCCCTCCATGAGCGAGAGCGACGCGCCGTTGTACGCGCCTTCGCCCCCGCCGTGCTACTCTTTGCCGCCGGTGCTGCATTCTGCTGGTTCCTTGTGTTGCCGTTCATTCTGGAGACCTTGTACGGCTACGCCACCGCCATCGGCGCACGACCACTACTTGCGGTGCATGACCTCATCAGTTTCGCCGTGGGCCTCATCCTGGTGTTCGGCTTCGCTTTCCAAACGCCCCTCGTGATGGCGGTGCTCGCCCGCATTGGACTGGCGACCTGGCGGGGTTATCTGCGGCTCTGGCGCCACGCCATCATTGCCATCTTGATTCTGAGTGCCTTCGTCACGGACCCCAGCGTGGTGAGTCAGTTCATGGTTGCCGGACCCTTAATCCTCCTCTACTTCATGGGCGTCGGCTTGGCTGCCCTTACAGGCCGCAGGCGAGCCGATGCGGCTCAGGCTTGACGGCGACGCAAGCCTGCCAAACCAAGGGCCGCGACCACGAGGGCCAAGGGATTTGGCGTGACCATATCGACGAAGGTAGGCTCCCGGTCATCGGCAGAATCGAGGCGGCCTTGCCGTCCGTCGGCGGTGGCTGTTTGATTGGCTTGGCCCGTGTGGTCTTGTTCGTGACGGTCCACCCCAGCGGTGACATTGGTTGCTACCTCGTCATCCTCCTGCGAATCATTGGCAGGAGAATCGCGGGCGGGTGGCGGGTCCTCGCCGCCCTCATCGGCGTCACCAGCATCGTCGTCTTGCGAGCGGTCACCCGGCACGCCAGAGTCCTTCGGCGGTGGCGCCTCCTCCTGGCCCTTGGGGTAGTTGGCAGGAATGTCTGCCTTGGTGCCCGACCAGGGGTCAAAGGGGCGCACAAGGACGAGGGCCTCTTCGCGGGGCGTGGGCACGTACCAATTGGTGAGGACCAAGGGGGTGCCATCCGGCAGGACGGCTAACGGCCGGTCGACCATGCCGTTCCCAGCGCCGTAGAAGAGTTGGCCTCGACCACTTGCCACTTCGTACGTGGTGAAGGTGATGCCACCATCCATGGACTCGGAAAAGAAAGTCTGGCCGGACCAGCCGCGCGCTTCGACTAGCCATATGCGCGCACCCGTGGCAAGGGCCTGATGATGGATTGCAGGGTCCTCGCCACCCAATGCCCGCACGGTTGTGCCGTCTGGGCCGGCAGCCACGTACCACGATTCTTGCTCTTCGCCGGCAACCCCGTACGTAAAGTGAATCCGGCCCACCCCGTCCATGCTCGCCTTGGTCGGACCCCAGGTGCCGCCTTCGCCGGTGAGGTTGTTGAGTTCGTGAAGGGGGCCCGACTGGAAGGGCCCCAGGATGGTCGGAGCCCAGGCATGCCGTACGTGGTAATCCCAGTACTTGGGTGCGGCGACGCTTTCCGAGGCTCGCCACACGAGATGAATTCCTGCACGTCCAGCAGCCAGTTGCACGCTGTCGCCGCGGCCCGGGAATGAGGCCACCATCTCCATGGAGCCATTTGCTTGCACATGCCACAGGGACACGGCATGGGCGCCGTCAATGTCGAGACTGCCCGTGGCTAACAACAAACCACCATCGGGATGCGGCGCCACGCTGGGGGTGAGACTCATCCGATTGGCTCCGGGCGGGTTAAGGAAGATTGCCGGTCCAGGCTCGGCATTGCGCACATCCCACACGCGAGCCTCCATCCAAGCATCCTCGGAATCCATGAAGAACATCAATGTGTCTGGCGCAACCTCCGCCGCCGCCCAGTGGCCGCGGGGAGTCCCGCTGGTTGGCAGTGCCACCTCTGGGCCGAATGTTGCGCCTCCATCGCGGCTCACCCTTGCAAACAAAGGACCCGCAGTGGTAGCATGTTTTCCTTCCTCGTCACTGAGGCCGATTTGTTCCTCTGCGGTCAAGGGCCGTTGCTTCACGTAGCCGACCACGACAAAGCCGCCGGCCGTGACGAGGGGCTGGGCCATTTGCATCCAACCCTCCGTGACCACCCCGTGTTCAACGATGCGTGGCCCCGACGCCGGCTGTTGTAAGCGCACGAGCACGTCTTGAATGGCCTTCTTGGATTTCGTGGCCTCGCCGTCGAGGATTTGGATTCCGCCACCAATCGTAGGCAGGACCTCATTGCCGGGGAACAGCATCACTTGGGCATCAGCTTCGATGCGCAAGCCATCCAGCGTGACATTCGTCACGCCGGCGGTGACGTTCACCCGGGCCACGCGATCCACCACGGCACCCACGATTGGATCATCGCGCACGACCACCACTTGCACCGTTGTGTTGCCATCACTCTGGACGGCCGCGGTCACGGCCCCTGGGGTGACGCTCACCTGCATGCCGGCAGACCCCGCGGCGAGCGGAATCAGCAATAGGATGGCCACCCAGGGTGCAGCGCGCATAGGGAGACCATTGTCTGCTTACACATATGCGTTGGCGGTTTGTTCGGCAACTGGTTCGACGATGATTGGCCGTTCAGATGCTCGCTAGTCGGCCGCCGTCCACGGCCAACGACTGGCCACGAATGAAGGCGGCGGCGGGGGAACAAAGCCACGCCACGGCCGCACCGAGTTCCTCAGGGCGACCCAAGCGGCCCTCGGGGACACTGGCTAGCCAAGCCGCACGCACATCATCCGGGGAACTGCCTTGCCGCTGGGCATTGGCTTGGGCTAGACTGCTCAGGCGTTCTGTGTCCGTGAATCCTGGCAGCACATTGTTGATGGTGACGCCGGGCGGCAATTCCCGGCTCAAGGTCTTGGCCCAAGAGGCCATGGTGGCGCGAATCGTGTTGGAGACGCCAAGGTTGGGGATGGGCTCGCGGACGCTCGTTGACAGCACATTGACAATGCGCCCAAACCCGGCATCCTTCATGGCCGGCAACGTCACGCGGATGATGCGGTGAGCCATGAGGAGATGGCGGCCGTACGGGGTGAGGAAGTCATCGTCCGTTGCTTCGAGGAGGGGGCCGCCAGGGGGCCCGCCGGTGTTGTTGATGACGATGTGCACCGGGTGTTGGGCGACGTGGTCCGCAATGGCGGCCTCGGCCGCGTCGCGGTCGTCCAAATCTACGGCAAGTACATGGCGAGCGCCGGAGCCAGGCAGTTGGGCAGCGGCCTTCTCTAGTGCATCGCGGCGCCGGGCCAGCAGGGTGACATCGGCACCCATCCCGGCCAGTTCAGCGGCCGCGGCGCGTCCGATGCCTTGGCTGGCGCCACAAACCAGGGCGTGGAGGCCGGTCAAGTCCAGGTCCATGATTCAGCGACGAAGGCAAGGGGTCATGACGTTACTGGACGAGCACGGCCCGGACGGGGCTTGCGTCACCGCCCACGATGGGCAGGGGCAAGGCAATGAGGGTGTAGTGGCCGGGTTCGACGTGCCCGAGGACCAGGCCTTCCAGGTTGCAGATGCCACGCGCGGCCAAGCGCTTGTGGCTCGGTAGGTCCTTGGATTCTTGCAGGTCCGTGCTGGGCGTATCAAAGCCAACCAACACGACGCCGGCATCCGCCAAGGCGTCAATCAGTTCAGGCTCGGGCGCGGCGAAATCCGTGTTCCAGTGGCCCGGGTCAGGGAATGTTCCGGTGCGAAGTAGTACGCGGGGAGCATCAATGGGGGATTGCAGGTCGGCGAGGCCGAAACGTTCCCCGCGGCGTGCAGATACATCAATCACCTGGCATGGCCCGTAATACGCATCCAGTGGCATGGAGGCCGCATCGCGGCCCGCAGCGTCGTAATGCAAGTGGGCGTCGGCGTGAGCCCCCACGTGCAGGGTGCTCGTGATGCTCCCCAGATCCAAGTGGGCGCCCTTCGTGATGTCCAGGGACTTGTTGATGTGGTACGGAACATCCCCGGGCCACACGGCGATGCCAGGCTTGATTGGTGGGGAGATGTCGATGAGGGTCATTGGGGTGCCTTTGCAACCACCTTGAACTCCACGGCGATGGGCGTTGGAAGCGCCCGGATCGCCAGCGTGGTCCGGGTGGCTTGGACGTCCGAGAAGTGCTTGGCGTAGACTTCGTTGAAGGCAGCGAAGTCTCGGTCCATGTCAATGAGGAAACACGTGACATCGACCACGTCGTCAATGGAGGCGCCACTGGCGGCGAGAACCGTCTTCATGTTCCGGATGACCGCCTCGGTCTGGGCGGCGGCGTCATAGTCGAGGGGGTTGCCGTCGCCGTCGCGGACGGGGCCGCCAGGGACTTCATTCGTGGCCGGGTCGCGGGGCCCCAGACCGCTCAGGTATAGGAGGTCGCCCACGCGGCGAGCGTGAGGGTAGGCACCCACTGGCTTGGGGGCCTCGGCGGCCTGGATTACCGCTGCCTGCGGGCGGGAGGTGGTTGCGGCAAGGCCGCCGCCGACGGTTGCTGGGTCGGGGACTTCGGGTCGGTCGGCGTCGCTTGGCACTTCGAAGGCGTTGACGCCGCCGAGCACGTTGCGGTCGCCCGTGTAAACTTCAGCGTCGTCCTCGTCGTACTCAGCTTCCTCTGCCTCCTTGACGGTGGGGGTGAGGCCCACCACGGCGCAGCCGGCGCCGTACACGGGCTCGTAGGCGTAGAGGTCCCCGTCGAATGCATTGGATTGGCCCATGACGGCGTTGAGCCACCAAATGGCCTTCATGCGTTGGTCGCCGTTGGCCTGCTGACTGAATTGACGGGCAAGTTGGCTGGCATCTTCCAGGCGGCCACGCTCAAGGAATTCCAGGTATTTGCGGTTCCATTCGTCGTCCTTGGCGGAGTGGATGCAGTCCTGGTCGAAGGGTCGCGCATCCGTGTGGACGCGGTTGCTCAGTGCGGTCACGACCACGGCGACCACGCGCTTGTTGGTGCTGGCTACGGCGTCTTTGGCGGCCTTGCCAAGGACGATGGTTTCGGCGCGGTCGGCGTACATATTGCAACTGACGATGCTCGCCTTGTGCTTGTTGTCGGGATTGAGGAGTTTGAGGGCAACGACGCTCCCAGTATCAATCGGGAACCCATGGTAGTCAACACCTCGCATTTCCAGGCCGCGGGCACGGCCCGCATTCACGTAGGCGTTGCCAAAATCGGGGTCCATGCGGAACTTGTACGGAATGCTACCTAGTTCATGCCATTCTTGGTCCACGTGGGTCCACTCGGGCTCCGGTCGGGTCTGGATTTGGTGCCCGATGACACTCAGCCACTGCGTCGAGTAAAGGAGAATTACATCGGGGTCCAACTCGTCAATGCGGTTTCGCACCTCGTCGTACGCCGCCTTAATGCGCCCATAGGCAGGGTTGGCATCGGGGACGAGGAGGGGATGCGGGTAGGGTGGGACGATGAACGCACCAATGAGCGCCACGCGGGCTGCAGCCTAGGGCGGGGTTTGATGGTTGTCCCCGAGTGTGATGGGGATGCGGAGTGTGAGGGCGTGCTCGCCAGTCTCATCGACCCGGGCGCCGATGACGAGCCTGTATTCGCCTGCGGGTGCTGGGCCTTCATCGGCGCCGTCCGGTCCGTACGTGTGGCCGTTCCACGTGGCGCCTGTGGTCCATGATTCGTTGGGTGCCAGGGTGTCGTGGCCGTAGCCGAGGCAATTGGCCATCGGGGGTTGATGGACGATTTCTTGGTCCTGCGCGTCGAGGATGCGCGGTCCATTCCATTCGTGGCCGCACCCGCGCATGAGTTCGACCGGGCTGAGGCCCGCATTGGTCAACGCGAATCCCCATTGGGCGAGAACCCCTGGTTCGAGGTGCGACGGCCCCGAGGTCATGGCAAAACGTAGGGTGGTTCCCTCGTAGTCGGTGCTGACCGCCGGGTCGCCGGTTGGGCCACTAAAGCACCCGGCGACCAATGTTGCCAGGATGCAAGGTACGAGCAGTGTGCGCATGCAAACTCACTACGAGCAGCACCCATGATAGAAGGTCGCCATTGGTTGGGCATTTGCCCACCCCGGCAGTCTAGCAACCAACCAAGCGGCTCCACGCAAGGCGCGTCGCCCAAGTGGTATCGGTTCCTAGGATGGCGTCGCGGGCTTGCCATGCTTCGACGCCTGCGAAGGCGAACAACGCCAGTAGCACTGCTACTCCAAAACCCGGCGCATCGTCGCCGAGTTGAATGACTGTGGAGCCAAGTGCCAAGGCGAGAATGACGGGCATTACCGTCGGGGGAGCCACGACGGCGAGGGCCAGGAGCCAGAGGCTGCGTCCGTGCACACGAGGCAGGGGGTTGCTGAGCCTTGCTTGGATGCGTCCCGGGACGCGGCTGACGCGGGCGTCGCTTGCCAGGTGACTTATGGCCAGGGTGGCCCCCAGTGCTAGGGCGCCAGCGCCGGCGAACCAGGTGACCGGGCTGTGGGCCGCGGCGCCTCCAGTGTAGAGGATATCTTGGAGAATGATGGCCCGTCGGCCGGGGAGGCAAGCGGTGTCGCTGAGTATGGCCACGAGTATTCCTGTGGCCACGGGCGGCACGAGGGTGGCCCATACGGCTCGACGCACGTGTTGGGGACCGCTGTAGATGTTGCCGCGCAGGAGGACCATGGCGGCGACGGCCGGGGCGGTCCAGGCCGTGTTGGGATCAACGAGGGCAGCCCCGGCAAGGGGCAGCCCGGCCACCCAGGGGTGGCGGCCCGTGGCCACGGCGAGTCCTATCGTCCAAAGTGCAAGGGCGGGGACCGCCGGAAGTGAGAGGTGGCCTTGGTGGAGGAACCAGGGGTCGATTGCGACGAAGCCGGCGGCCGCGAGGCCTGCTAGGTCACTGCGCAGGAGGCGGCGGCCGGCTAGCCAGGTCGCAGTGATTGCGACGACTCCGAGAGCCGCCGTCATGTATCGAGCCACAGAGACGTCGAGGGCCGTCCAAAGAAGGGCGTGGGGGGTGTTGGCGCGCGTGTAGGCCCCCTCGGCCGGCAACGGGCTGCCCCGCGCAGCCAAGAGGATCAGGGCCGTGGCGGAGCCGACGACCACAAGGGTGGCCGCCATGGCAGCGGGCACCGTCAGGGGAGGGGCTTCGCGCTCGCGTGGAATCCACGAGGCGCCGTCATCTCCCATGCAATGGCGGCTGACTTGGCTTCTGCTTTTAGTCTTGGCTTCCCATCTTGGTGGCGCTTGGCCTACGAATTCGTTGCATTCGACGCATCCCGACTATAAACACCAGCGCAACCATTATATACAAGTTGCAATCTGGTTAGAAGCAGCATTCGTAACCGTTTTACCCCATCCAGGGAGGGAACAGCGTTGGCCGAGAAGAAGAAAGACAAGATTGAAGAGATTACCACTTGCCCCGAGTGCGGCAGCGACCACATCAAAACCGACTACGAGCGCGGTGAGATGGTGTGCGAAACCTGCGGCCTCGTCCTTGATGACGCGTTCATCGACCAGGGTCCCGAGTGGCGAGCCTTCGATTCCGAACAGAGGGAAAAACGTGCCCGTGTGGGCGCCCCCATGACATACACCATCCACGACAAGGGTCTCTCGACCATGATCGGCTGGAAGAACAAAGACTCCTACGGTAAGAGCATCCCCACCCGTAACCGGGCCCAACTGTACCGTTTGCGCAAATGGCAGCGCCGCATCCGCGTCAGCAACGCCACCGAGCGCAACCTCGCCTTCGCACTGAGCGAATTGGACCGCATGGCATCCGGCATGGGCCTTCCCAGGAACGTGCGTGAAACGGCGGCCATGGTCTACCGTCGCGCCGTTACCAAGAACCTGATTCGCGGACGAAGCATCGAAGGTGTGGCCGCCGCCGCCCTCTACGCCGCCTGCCGCCAGTGCGACGTGCCCCGGACCCTTGACGAAATTGCCGATGCCAGCCGAGTCAGCCG
>JBFJXU010000023.1:0-16359 GCA_041622975.1 Thermoplasmatota archaeon | reverse complement strand
GGGACGGTGTAGATGCGTTCCAGTTCGCTTGTCTTGTCAGCCATGGTACACCTACTGCTTCAATGTGTGACGGCGCCATTGGCGCTGCTTCGGGTGCCGCACGAAGCGCCGGCTGGTGCGCTGGATGATCCAGGCCGGTACTCGGCGGTTGCTTTTGCCCGCCTTGAGAAGGCGGAGTTTCTTGGCGAGGGGCTTCTTGCTTGCCATGTGTATCTCCCTTACGGGGTCATTTGCGGGTGATGTTGATGTCGCGGTCGGGTTGCTGAAGTTGGGCCAAGATGGCTTTGAGGTCAGCGTCCGTGAGGCGACGTTGGAGGCGGCCCGATGATGCCAGGGAGATTAGTTGCCTAATCACGTTGGCTGCGAAGTCGGGGCGACTCATGCGGATGCGTTCGAGGCGTTCGCGCGCCTCATTGTCGAGGGCTTGCTGGAGGATCCGTTCGACGGCTTCCTCCTGGGCCCTCTGGGCTTCTTCCTGTCCTTGGTCCTGCTCTTGGCGGGCCTGGAGTTCCCGCAACTTCCGCTGCCGGATTGCCTCCAGGTCGTCCATGGTCAGTACTTGGCCAGGCCGGGCGTTTGTTTTTCGATCTGCTTGCGGGCTTCGTGGGCCGCGTTGTCCATGAGGCGGCGGCCTTCGGGGCTCGCTGTGCGGCCTTGGGCCTGCACGCTGGATACCAGGCCTGCGGCTTCCAGTTGTTGCAGCGCCTTGCGGGCGATGCTACCGGAACCCTTGACGGCTCGGTTGGGCTTGCTGCCCCGGTCGCGGAATCCACCGAAGTGGGCACGCAGCCGCTCCGTTCCGATGGGGCCTTCCATGTACACCTTGCGCAGGACAGCGGCCACACGGGTGTGCCACCAGTCTTCATTGACCGGGGGCTTCTCCGTGTGAACGCCAGTCTTCACGTAAGGGGCCCACTCGGGGGCCTGGATGGCATCCATCTTTTGCAGTTGCTTGGCGGCGGCAGCGATCAAGTCGTTGGCCGGGACATCGTACACCGTGGTCATTGGGTATCCTCCCAGGTATGTAGAGCCGGCCGACACAGGTCCCCTATAAAATGGTGCGCCTGGTTGGGCTGCCTGCTTAGGCAAAGGAGTGCGAAGAAGGCCACCGCCAAGACATTAAGCCGGCGACTGGTGGCCTGGTCAATGGCGTGGCTTAGGCGACATGACCCCCGGCGTCGTAGGCGCTTGAAGGGGTTTGATGTGGCTGTCCGCAGCACTGTTGGCCACGTTCGGCCACGCCAAGAGGACGCCTGGCGTGTCCTGCCCCGCAAGCAGGTGGTGGCGGTCTTCGACGGCCTCGGCGGCATGCCCGCAGGGGACGCAGCCAGCCACGCCGCAGCGGAGGCATTGTCCAAGGCGCTGCGTGATGAAGACCCGTTCCGTGCGCTTGATGCCGCGGTACGGGCGACCGGGGGCGCCACCACGGCCCTCGTCGCTCGCTTGAAGGAAGGCATCCTGCATGCTGTGGGCGACTGTGGTGCGTGGGCAATCCAGAACGGCGCACCCCAGCAACTGGTGCCCAAGGATCGCGCCGAGCGTCACAAGTTGACGGATTGCCTGGGTGGCATGCGCGACCCCAAAGGCCACGCAGTGCCGTTCAAGGTCGAGCCAGGAGCGAGCCTCCTCATCTGCACGGACGGTGTGGATGAAGTGGTTGACCCCGCCGACATTGCCAATGCATTGCAGGATGCAGACGTACAGCGCGGCCTTGACACCCTCATGGCGAAGGTGGAAGCCGGCGGCGCGCCGGACAACGCGACGGCGGTTTTGGTCAGGGCGCTCTGAACTACCGCTTCCAATACACGGCCGTGTGGCCGCGCACGTCGACGAGTTCGCCGTCGCAGGCGTCCCCGATGGCCTCAGCCATTTCTTTGCCGCCTTCCGACGAGGGGAGGAGGCGGACTTTCACCAATTTGCGGTTGCGCAGTTGGGCGTTCAGTTCTTCGAGTAGTGCGTCCGTGACGCCGCCCTTGCCCACGTGGACGGTAACGTCAATCTTCTGGGCTTCCTTGGCTTTGGCACGGCGTTCATTTGGTTGCATGGAGGGGTCTCCGGTGGATGTGGCCGCAAGTGCACGTGGTGACGATGCGGCCATTGCGGATGCGGACACGGCTGGCGTGGCTGGCCCGGTAGGCGCCGCATTTGCGACACACACTCGCCCGCGTGTCCGGGTTCAACCGAATCTGGTAGCGGGTCTTGATGCGCCAGGCGAGGCCGGCGTATCGATCGGCCAGGTTGGGGTCACCTTGGATGGTGCGGTGTTGGGCTAGGTCAAGGAGGGTGTGGATGCGGCGCGCGGCAATGGCGCGTTCTTCTCCCTTCTTGCGTCTCCTGGCCACGCCGTTTCGACCCCTGGGTTTGTTATGAGTCCTTCGTGGTCTGGGGGTGTGGAGCGGCCAGCCAATGCATGGGATCGGTTCTACCGTTACCAGGAATCTCCATGGCGGGGTGAACGGGCGGTGGCGGAGTTGTTGCCCCTGCTGGGGGATGGGGCGGTGTTGGAACTCGGCTGCGGCAATGGCAAGTTGCTGGGTCCACTGCAGCGCGCGGGAGTTGCTGTTGTGGGCTTGGACGTGAGTTGGAATGTTTTGCAGCGGGTGGCGGGTAATCGCGTGTTGGCGGATGCCGCTTGCCTACCCTTTGCAAACGGCGTGTTCACTGCGGTGCTGGACATTCACTGCTCAGGCCACCTCATGGCCGCAGGTCGGCGGGCAGCGGCCGCCGAGGCCAAACGCGTCCTTGCACCTGGGGGCTATTGCATCGTGGAGCGCCTTCACCCTGAGGATTTGCGCGCAAGCAAGGGGGAGGCCGTGGAGGGTGGGACCCGGCGCCTGCAGGATGGTCGTACGACCCACTTCAGCGATGAAGATGGCCTGGTTGCGGAGCGAGTCGCCGCCGGTTTCCGAACGGTGGACGTGTCCGTGACGAAACGGTCGCCACTGCTGCGCGGTCAGCAGGTGACGCGAGCTTCTACGCGTGGCGTGTTTGCTTGCTAGAGGCCTAGGGCGTCGCCTGTAACGGAGAACGGCGTTTCTTGGCCGCCCTGGACACCAGCCATGCAGTTGGCGGCGCATTGGTATGTGTGCCACACCACGAGCATGTACTTCTTCTGGAGGTCGAGCCCTTCAACTTGTAGTTCGAGGGGGCTGTCACCGGGGTCGCCGCTTGCCATCTTGACGAAGTCACACCCTTGGTCACAGGACGTGGCCAAGCCAAAGGAGAGGCCAAGGTTGTTGGCGCTTTCCCACTCTAACTCTAGGGACACGGCGCGCACGCCTCGGATGTCCTTCGTGTTGTCCCAGTTTCCGTAGCCAAAACCCGCGCACGTTACGACGGCGCATGAGGCGGCTTGGTAGCCTAGGCTGCCCGCCCAATCAACTGGCATCACCGTCAACTCGGGTGTGGCGACTTCGGCAGCAGCCGCGTCAGCTGAGTCGGTCGTGGGGTCATCATTGTCAACGCAGCCCGAAAGGAGGGCGATGCATAGGGTCGCGAGGAGTAATCGCATGCGCTGGCAGAACTACCACGATTCTTGAGCCTATGTGGCAAGCCCCAAACCTCCCTTGCGGCGTCGGCGCAGTGTGGAATGGCTAATCGTCATCCTGGTCGCCCTCATTGCCTCCGGACTGACGCTGTTCTCGGGCTTTGGTTTGGGGACTCTGCTTTTGCCTGCGTTTGCCTTGGTCTTTCCTCTTCCCGTTGCGGTGGCCGCCACGGCAGTAGTCCACTTGGCCAACAATGCATGGAAGGCCGTATTGGTGGGCCGGGGGGCCCATTGGGCCACGGTCATGCGCTTTGGCCTACCGGCTGTCCCGGCTGCATTCGGGGGGGCTTGGTTGCTGCAGCGCCTGCCCGCTGGCACCGTGGCATCCTGGCGCGGCGGCGACGTAACTGGCGTTGGCCTCGTGGTAGGCCTCCTCATCATGGTCTTCGCCCTCTTCGACTTGTCGCCTCGGCTAAAGCAGTGGCACGTTGCCTCCCGTCACCTCCCCCTCGGCGGTGTCCTGTCGGGCTTTTTCGGTGGCATTTCGGGGCATCAGGGGGCCCTGCGCTCCGTTTTTCTGACGAAGGTGGGCCTTGATGCTCGCGCATTTGTTGCAACTGGGGCCATGTGTGCGATTCTGGTGGATGTGGCCCGCATTGCTACGTATGGCGTGACGGGTCTGCGACCTGACAGTTGGCCCCTCGTGGCCGCCGCCACTGTGGCTGCGTTTGTGGGCGCCGTCGTGGGCAAGTGGCTGCTGGGCAAGATTACCATCGATGGCATTCGCACCCTCGTTGGCGTCTTGTTGCTCCTCGTAGGAGGCGGTCTAGCAACGGGCATCCTTTAGGAGTCCAAGTCCCCATCAAAGCGCATGACTGAATTGCTCTACATGGACTCCATCGAGGCGTGTTACGAACGCGAGTTCGACGCCGAGGTCACCATGGCCAAACCAGATTGGCTCATGCTCGACCGGTCGCTGTTCTATCCCCTGGGCGGGGGACAGGAATGGGACACGGGTCGCCTCGTCACCGAGGACGGCATTGAACTGCAGGTGGCAGAGGTCACCAAACGCGGCCCGGTCAAGCACGTGGTGGGTGCCGACCATGGCATCGAGACCGGCACCAAGGTGCATGGCGTCATTGACTGGGATCGACGCTATGCCCACATGCGCATGCATACTGCACAACACCTGGTGAGTGGCCTTGCCTACGAACTCTTCGGGGGCACGCGGACGGTGGGTAACCAAATCCACGCCGAGCGCAGCCGCATCGACTTCAACCCCATTGACTTCTCACCTGAAATGCTCACGGACCTAGAGGCGGCTGCCAATGCGGTGGTCAAGGACGCGCGCCCCATTGAGGCGGTCACCATGACTCGGGACGACATCAACGCCGTCATGCCCGAAGACCGCACTAACATGGACTTGCTGCCCAAATCCGTGACGGAACTTCGTGTCATCCGGATTGGTGATGACTTGGACTTGTGCCCCTGCGCTGGCACACACGTAGCCAACACCAAGGAAATCGGCGAACTGGTCTTTGAAGGCCGCAAATCTAAGGGCAAAGGAACCCAGCGACTCACGTACTCCTTGGCCTAGTTGGGCTCGGCGTGGGATGCGTTCTCGCCCCAGCGGGGTCGCATGGAGCGCCACGCGGGTCGCAGGGACGCGGCGCGCCGGTTCCCGCGGTGATTGCGGTGGGTGGTTGGGTCCGCTGCGGGAATTCGAATGCGGACACGAAGCCCCTGGCCGGCAATCCACTCGATGTCCATTTCGCCGCCGTGTTGTTCGACTATGCGGTGCACGATGTAGAATGCGAGGGCCGGGCCGCCCCGAGCAAATGCTAGGGAATCTTCCTGCATTGCTTCGTGGAGTGCAGCAGTCTCCTCCTCACTCATTTGCGTGGAGGCATCGAATGCTTCAATCTGGACCTGGTCGGCTTTGTGCCGGCCCACTACGTGGATGATTCCGTCCCCCTGGCGGCTCCCCACGGCCGCGACGAGTTGGCGAACCAATACCCCAAGCGCCTGCTCATCGCCGCTAACGAACAAGTCGTCATCTTGGATGTCTAGTTGGATGGGAATCTTCGTTCCCGAGGGCACATTCCTGTGAAGCACCGGGCCGACATCCACGACTGTGCGGTGCATTTGCGCCAAGTCTTGTTCGAGCCTTGTGACTTCTAGGAACTGCTGTGTCAATGCCCTCAAGTGGTCGAGATTCCGCTGTACTGTGTCGAGGGCCCGTTCCTGTTTCTGACTCAACGCACCCAGTTGGCCGCTGCGGAGCAGGGACATCTGCATGATAATCGGTGTTAGCGGTGTATTCAGTTCGTGACTAGCGGCGTTGACGACGGCTGTACGAACCTTCTCCAGACGCCGTTGTGACTCGTACTCGGCCTCGATGCGTTCATGGATATCGCGGGCAAAAATCGACGCACCCGCAACACGCCCCGATCGGTCGATGATGGGGTTGATGGAGATATCCAGGTGGCATTGGCGGTCGCCCGCCGTCCAGGCGATTGTTTGGTTGACCCGCCGCCCCCCGAGGGCCTGGGCCACCAATTCGACGGCTTCTGCGTGCCGCTCCTCCGGCAGCAAAGACATGAGGCTCATGCCGTGGCGAAGGGGGGCACTGGCTTCCCGTGAGGCAGATTCACGAGCCGCGCTGTTGAACAGGCGAACCCGGTACTCCCGGTCGATGTTGAGGATCATGCAATCCGTGTTTTCCAGGATGCTTTGCATCTCACTGGTCTCTCGGTCGAGGCGCAAGAGGTCCTCATCCATGATGCTTGCTTGCTTGGATAAGAGGGCCGCAACGATGGAATACTGCCCTGCGGCCAGCAGCCACGAGGTGCCCATTGGGTCTAGGAAAAGGAGTGCTAGGACTGCGGCACCCAAGTTGACGATGTGGAAGCCAATCAGGTCCCGCGCTCGAACCACCACGCTAGCAAGGACAGTTGCAATGATGAGGGGGGAGGCGCTGAAGTTGCGCACGAGAATGGTGTCTGTAATCACAACCATCCAAGCGGCAGCGTACACGGTACCTGCCAGGAGCAAGGCACCTGTGTTGTGATGGCCTGTGCGGACCAATGCATAGGTCAACAGTAAGGTCCCGAGAGCGACGATGCCCAGTGCCGTCGTGATGCCGGCTTGCAGCCCGCCGGCTGCCTGCCATGCCACGGCTTGGACCGCGACGTAGACGGTCCCTAGCCCAATCAGGGTTAGGCAGGTTGCAGCCAACATCCGGGCGTGCCGCTGTTCCGTAACGTGTGAAACGTCACTAGATGGCTCAATGAATTGAGCCCACCGGCTTCCCTCGCGGTCCTCCATTAAGGAATCGTCGGAGCCAGGGGTCTATCATATTACTGGCAGGGGGGCAGGGCCAAAAGTACCCTGTGCAATATCAATCAATTGGGTGACAACTTATTGTGAGCCCTTTCTTGTTGGCCTCTTTCAGGGCGCGGCCTGCGGGGCTTGCCCCCTTAAAGCGGAGCCGGCCTTGGGCGTTGGCGAGGCACTCGCCCACAACGGCGTCCTCCACGCGCACTTCATACGTCCTGCCACCGGCCGCCGGCCCCAAGACAAGGAAGACGTTGCTCCCAGTTGCCTTGAAGGGGGGCGAGTCGTGGCCCGCGCCGCCCGCTGGAGGGCCTCCGGGGCCCCGGCTGGGCGCATCATCGGCGCGCACGTCTAGGCGGATGCCGATGCGCCGCTCCAGGGACTGAATGGTCTTGCCACCCTTCCCGATGAGTTGCGGCACGAGGGCCTGCGGCACCAAGATGGTGGCACGGTCCCCGTGGACCTCAACCTCGACGGGGCCTCGGACGAACCGGGCCAATGTTTGCTTGATTTGGCTGGCTGCCAGCCGAGAGGCACCGCCGCCGCGGCCTGATGGCGCACTTACTTCGGAAAGCGGCATGACAACCACCTGCTCACCGTACGTGTACAGTTCGTACAATTCCTCGCCATTGGCGAAGTCCTTCACGATGACAACGGGGCGTGCCAAGTCGTCCTGGGTCATGCCCGCGGGGGTGCGCACCGTGAAGGAGACCTCCAAGACCGCCTCCACGCCACCCTTGTCGATGAAAACCACGGTATCCACCACCTGTGGAATCATCCCTAACTCCACGCGACCCACGAGCCGTTGGATGGCATCGATGGGGCGGTTGGCGTGCGTGACGCCGAACAAGCCAATCCCGGCAAGGCGCATGTCCGCAAAGACCCGGAAGTCGTCGGTCGTCCGAACCTCGTCGTAAAGCACGTGGTCAGGGCGTACCAGGAGCATGATCTCGCCTGTCCAAGCCATTTCGCCGTCGAGGGCGCCGTACTGGGTAATCTCCGCCGGAACTTGGAGGTCGCGGGGCTGCTCCATGGTCTTCACCACCCGCGCCAGGCCGTGTAGGTGCTCGCCGATGGCCGCAACGAAGGTTGACTTGCCGCCCCCCGGACTGCCGGCAATGAAAATGCCGCGGCTCTTGTCCTCGATGCGCTCAACAATGGCTGGGTCCAGGTCGTAGTCAGCAAGTGTGGTCTTGCGAACCGGGCGCACCGCCGTAATCTCGAGCCCGTCGCTGAACGGGGGCTGCGCAATGGTGATGCGCATCGGGCCTACCTGCAAGACGGTGCAACCGTGGCGCTGTTTCTCAATGAAGGAGTGGTAGTCCCGCCGGGCAAACTCGATGCATTCCTTGGCAAGTGCCCGCACCTCCTGGTGGCGGAGTGCCTTGACGCCAATGGGCTCATAGACCAACTTGCCCGGAGTGCCACGCTTTGCCATGGGCCGGCAATCGGCGCGCAGGTGGACGCTCATGATGTCCTCCTCGAAGAACTGTGACACGCCTAACTCCTCAATGGGGGCGTCCTCTACGATGGGCCGTTGGTATACGTGGGCAACGCCGTGGGCGCTGGCCGCGTAGGCCTGCACCCGGTCCGAGGTCACCAGCGTGGCCTGGTGCTCCAAGGCCGCGTCGCGAATGAGTGCGTCAATGGCTCCTGTGTCCGCCCGGTCAATCTCATCGGCCGTCGGGCGGCGGCCGACGAAGCGCAAGCTGCACTCGTCGCGTAGGGCCATGTCCTGCAACGCCCGCAGTTCGTCAAGGCCGGCAAAGCCGGTCTCGTCGCCTCGGTTCGCTTGTGCCTCCAACTCGGCCAAGGCGGCCAGCGGCACGAGGACTTCGCAGCCCTTCTCCTCCTGCACGAGTTCAGTGAGGCGTCCATCCACGAGGACGCTGGTGTCGGGCACAAAACGAGGCACGAAGGCCTACAGCGCCTCCCTAGTCAAGAGGCTTACATGGCGACATCGAGATCGCGCACGGCCTGACGCTGCGGGCCCTTGAGTCCCTTCTTGTGGACGTACACACCGTCACAGCCAGGCGTTGCTGCTTGGGCATCACGAATCATGGCGGCCAGCCCGTCGTCGTCGGGGTCCACGGCGTAGGAGGCAATCATGTGGCCGAAGTCGGCTTCGCCCGCCAAGGCCTTGCGGGTCTGCTGGGGAACGTAATGGCCGCCCCCCACCCCGACGTGGACTGGGCCGTCGATTGTGCCCTCGCCACCCAGGACGTCAAGCACGGCCGCTGCAAGGGCCTTGGCGCTTGGTTCGTCATCGTACCAGTCCTCATTGCTGCCGATCTCAACGAACAATGACGGTTGGCGGATGTACGGCCCGTGGTGCGTGGCTTCATAGGTCACCTCATGGGGTAGATCGAGGCGGTCACGGTGGACGGCGAGGCGGCGCAGGAGGGCGCCCATGTCACGGGGTGCGCAAGTACCAAAGGTCCGTGGCTGTCCGCCGTAGTCGTGGCGGTGCGTTGGGTTGCCCACGGGGTGTACCGTCAGGCTGGGGTCGCCGCTGGCAGCCCGGTGCCGGCTGAGGAACCAGACGGCTTCAATGGGCCAACCCGTGGCCGCCAAGTCTTCCGTCAATGCTTCGTCCATCACTGTGGGGCCATCCACCTCAATGAGACGGGCTCCAAGGGTGGCGTGATCGCGAACCACGTGGCCCCGGAACGAATCGTGCGATGCATGCCATTGGGATTGCTCAAGCAACCGGTCTCGGATATTGGTGGAGGCGTTGTCGGCGAGGTTGGTGACCAGGACGCGCACAAGGGGCAGCGTCACTTACGGGCCAAGACCTTGCCGGCTACGCCGCCGGCCCGCTTGAGCACCAAGCGCTTCAGGTATTGACGCCCCACCAAGAGACCAAGGCCAACTGCCACCTGCGCCACGATGGTTGTGGTCTTGGTGCGCCCTTCCGGCATCATCTTGTCCTGCTTGGCCCCGGTCAACGGTAGGAAGTCCTGAGACACGCGCCGTGTCGGCATGCCGTGTCGCTCCAGGATTTCATTCACCTCCGGGGCGGCGTTGCGACGCTTCGACCATAAGTGTTGGAGGTACTTGTTGGAGAGTTCCACTTCTGACTCGAGGCGCCCGTCCTTGAATGCCCGCACATGGATTTGTAGGTCGTCTGGCTCCTGCCGGATGACACTCCACACCTGGCCCGGCTTCCGCGCCGCTTTGGGGTCACGGGTGAACCCTTCGGCTAGCAGCACCGCCTTGGCGGCCTGTAACCACAGCGCGGTCTCGTCGTCCACACGGCCCCAGACGGCCAAGTCCCCTTAAGCGCTCGCGGCCCTCCCAGCGCGTGCAGACCCCGTGCCCCCACTGCGGCGCCCTAATTGTCGTGGACGGCGGTGACCAGTGCCCGCACTGTGAACAGGGCGTCCGCTTCGTGGACGTGGACGGTGTGCCATGCAGGAAGTGTGGCAAGGAATTGGCGCTGGCCCCCTTGGTCTACTGTGACTGTGGTCATGTCCAAGCGACCGATGGTCGGCCCGTTGTTCACCGGACGCGGTGTCCGCGCTGCAACCGGATGCATGACGTGCCCCCGGAAGCGACCACTTTCACGTGTCCAGCGTGCGGACAGGGCATGTCTCTTGCCACATCCTTTAATGATACCCACCGGTAGGCAGGCACAATGCCCAAACCTCTGGTGGAACAGAACGTCGTCGTCAAAGGACGCAAGCGCAGTGACAAGCCGCTCGTCGAAATGGAGGCCGCGCCGGTCGCCAACGGCAACGGCAAGGCCGCCCCTGCCACCGGTGCGTGGGACCCTGCCCAGGACCCTGGCGCCACTACATCCGGCAGCGATGAGATTGAACTCGAAGGCGTCGGTGGCACGACTGCCATCAAGCGCATTACCTTCGATGAGCAGCCTGGCGAGTCCCAGACCATGGTCAAGCGCGAAAGCCTTGGCAAGGAATGGACACCCAAGCACCCCGCCACGATCCGGGATATCCACTACCAAATTGATCACATGGGAGGCAGCCGCGCCCCCAACTACAAGCGCCGCAGCCGTGCAGAGCGCTTCGAGACCGTGCGCCGCGAGAGCACAATCAGCCAACTGCGTGGTCACTACTGTGCCGTGTGCGGCGAATTCCACGCCGCCCACGACTACGAGACCAAGGGTGGCTACGTGGATCACGTCAAGACTAGCAAGCGCCGCGTCCACTACGTGGGCGACGAAGGCGGCGAACGCCGCTTCAATGAGCACATGGTGGACCAAGTCATCCGTGGCCACAAGCCGCGCACCGTGAGCCGCCGCACCGTCACCCGGCGCGTCACTCGTGATGGCCAGACCACGGAGACCAAGACGGTCACGCAGAATGGCCAGTCCAAGACCACCAAGACGGTCTCTCCGGTCACCATGACTGAGAAGGCCCCCGTCGCCAAGGCGAAGGCGCCCGTGGCCAAGAAGGCGCCCGCCAAGAAGCCCGTGGCCAAGAAGGTTGACGTTGAGCGGGAAGCCACCAGCGCCGTTGGTTCCGACCAACCCGCGTGCGCCGCCCTCACCAAGGAACGAAACCCCTGCCGCAACCACGCGCGCAAGGGTTCCAAGTACTGTGCCAGCCACAAGGGCTACCGCGCAACCTAGGGCTTGCTTCCACCTGAACGGCTAAGACCCCCCCATCGTGGGACGCTTCGTGCTCGAAGTCCGCCACCGCGAGGTCCTGGCACGTTCCGCCACGTTCAGCCTCGGCGAACACACCACCCAAACGCCCCGGCTCATCGTCCCTGAAACCCGCCTCGGCGGCGTGACGGCTGACGATATCCGCCTGGGCGTCGAGGCTACCGGCGATTGTCTAGAATTTGTGAGCGGCGGCACGTGGTTCCACCCGCATGCGGTCGGAGACTCGCCCGACGCTCTTGTCATTCCCGCTGTTCGCCCCGTCAATTCCACGGAAGTACAGGTGACCAACGTTGGCGATGACGTAGCAGTTTGGCACGACGCAGCCGGCTGGACAGCCAATCCGGCTATCCTGATCGGAGCCCTTGCCAAAGCCCGCGAACAGGCCGGCACTCGCTTGCTCTATGCCCCAGGCGTGGGCACACCCGATGACTATGCCCTTTGGGCCTACTTGGGCGTGGATTTGTTCGACGCCAGCCCTCTCCTCTTGGCAGCCACGCGGGGCGAGCGCCTCACGGCCGATGGCCCGGAGCCCAGCAGCATCTCGGCCGAAGAACTAGCGCACGAAAACCTGCAGGCTGCACGCGCTGAACTTGACCGAGTCCGTGCCACGATTGAATCGGGCGACCTCCGCAACTTGGTTGAGCGGCGCGCCTACGTGCGGCCGCGAAGCATTGAGTTGCTGCGCCGTGCCGACCGAGCAGGCGCCCTTGTTCGGCACGCTCCCCGTGTGGGCGGTGACATGCCATGTATTACTCCTGAATCCCTGTGGCGCCCGGAAGTAGAAGCCTTCCGCGCCCGCATTCGCACCTCCTACCAACCGCCCGAAGCCGATGTTCTCGTTCTTCTCCCGTGCAGTGCCCGCAAGCCGTATGGTCGCAGCAAGAGCCACCGCTACTTCGCACGGGCCCTCGACGACTCCGGCATCCGCCATCACTGCCACGAGGTCATGGTGACAAGTCCCTTGGGCGTCGTCCCTCGGGAACTAGAGAATACGTGGCCCGCCGCTTCCTATGACGTCCCCGTAACCGGGCGCTGGATGGCGGACGAAGAACGCGTCATCCGGGATCAACTATCTGCCCTCCTTGACAAGGGGAATTACAAGCACGTCATTGCACACGTTCCTGCTGGCACTTGGAGTTTCATCCGCGACCTCCTGCCTGATGACGCCTACCATTCCAACACCCACGGAGCCCCGCAAAGCATCGCTGGATGCAACGACCTCAAGAATGCCCTTGCACGCTTGAACTTGGAAGGGGGCGACCCCGCCGCCGGAGGCCGCGCCCAGAAACTTCGTTCCATCCATGCTTTGGCTACGTTCCAGTTCAATGAGTCCGTCGCGGCCGCTCTGACGGACGGTGCCAAGGCAGTAGGCAAGGTTCCCTTCATCAAACTCCTTGGGCCCGAAGGCCAACGAGCCATGCTGACGGACCGCGGCTTGTTGAGCCTCACCCTTGAAGGCGCCGCCATTGTCGCTGCCCAGGGAGTCAAGCGCGTTCACATCGGCGACTTTTGGCCCACCAAAACGAGCAGTCTGTTCGCTGTGGGCGTAGAGGACTGCGACGACGACGTCCGCTTGGGCGACTCTGTGGCAATTGTGCACGGCGACCAAGTCCGTGGCGTTGGAACCGCTCTCATGACGCCCGCCGAAATGCGGGGACTCAAGCGCGGCAGCGCCGTCCAAATCCGCCACCTGGCAAAGCCGCCTACCGCGAAGAAGGAGGTCCTTGCATGAGTGCCAAGGATGCAGTCGACTACGCCTATGTGAACACGGACCTCAACGATGAAGCCCGTGCCATCCGCGCCAACATCCCCATGCGTGACGACCCGGGCGACCTGACTGAATACATTCGCTGCTGGAGTGAAGAAGACGTCATTGACGGCCAGCCGTGCCGAGCCTTGGTCGTGATCCTCAAGACGCGTGGCTGCACGTGGGCCCTGGCCGGCGGCTGCACAATGTGTGGTTACGCCAACGAATCCGCTTGGCAGAAGGTCAGCGTCGAACAACTGGTTGCTCAATTCGACCGGGCGTGGAAGAAGTACGACGGTGAAGAACTCGTCAAGATCTACACTTCTGGTTCCTTCATCGACCGCCATGAAGTCCCCGTGGAAGCCCAAGTGGCAATCCTGTCTAAGATTGGCAAGGCTCCCCAGAAGGTCGCCTTCGAATCTTTGCCGGGCTTCTGCACCGATGAAGCCTTTGAACCCCTGATTGGGCTTGTCAATCGCCTCGAAGTGGGCATCGGCGTCGAGAGTGCCAATGACCGCGTGCTAACGGATTCCATCAACAAGGGCCACCCCTTCTCCTCCTTCGAGGAGGCGGCCGCCGTGTGCAACCGCCACGGGGTGTCCGTGAAGTCGTACCTCATGTGCAAGCCTCCGTTCCTAACAGAAGCCGACGCCTTGGAGGACGCCCGCACGACGCTGATACGTGCCGCCCCGCACAGCAACGTGGTCAGCCTCAACCCCACCAACATCCAAGGCCGAACCGTCGTGGATGCGCTCCATCGACGCGGTGGGTACCGCGCCCCGTGGCTGTGGACCCTCGTCCACGCGCTCCGCGACGCTGACCGTGAGGTGCGCCCGGCGGGCTTCGACCAGATCATGAAATCTGACGTCATTGCAGCCGGGCAGGACCGTGGCGCCCACAACTGCGGTGAATGCGACGAACGCGTCGTCAAGTACCTCAAGCAATACAAGGACACGCAGGACGTCAAGTGGCTTGACACATGCCTTGAGCGAGTGGACTGCCGCTGCCGCAATGAGTGGGAACTCACGCTCGAACTTGGCCGGCTTGTCCCTGCCGTCGGGCAACTGTGAAGTCCGTCGCCCAGGCCACACAATCATTAAGGATGCCTAGGCTGGGCGGGAATGTATGAGTGAGGCACCGACCCTGGGTAGCCTTGAGACCCGTCGAGCATGGTCCGCTTCCACGCGTATCACGGCCGCCGTCGTCATCGCCGCGTTTCCACTAATCTTCATCCTGGACGAATCCCAAACCGGGTCGTCACCCGTCCTGCCTGGCCTCGCAATCTTGGCACTAATCCTGATCCTCTTACCCCTTGGGCTGACCGAGGTGGCCGGTCGCCGCGTGGCCAGGGGCGACGCCCGACACACAGAAATTCGCCTGATTCGATTGGAATCCTTTGCCAAGGTCGCACTTGTTTCAGCCAGCATTTGGTTCCTCCTTTGGCTCGCACTGGGGGCCTAAAATGAGGACTACATGGGTTGCCTTGAGTGCCTTGCTCGTACCGCTAATTGCCGCGAGTGCGTGGGGCCAGGAGCCCCCGGACGGGCCACCTGAGGAAGACTTGGGCGAAATCTTCAGACCCGTTGACGAAGCCCTCGGCCAAGCACTACCGCCCGTCATTGGTGCAGCATCCAACGCTACTGGCCAAAACCTCACCAAGGAGGATGTCCGCATCTTCCTTGACCTCAACGTTACCAAGGGCGAAGTGGGAATCGCCGGACTCATCTTGGGTTCCGGGAAGGCCGAGGTTCAGGCGACCGTGAATCTGCGCTTCGAAATGCGTGTTATCTCCACGGACCGAATCCGCGCTGCACTTGAGGGAGAGAATGCCTACAATGCCAGCGCTGAGAATGCCACGTTCATGTCGGAGCTGTACATGCCGGCGGAAGCTTTCCGGGCTACCCTAAGTGCGGAAACCATTGCCGCGTTCCAGGCTGACCAAGAAAAGGCCGTGGCGGACTTCCTAACTGAAACGGTCCCCGAACTGGAGGTGCTGGGCCTGGAATTAGCGTGGAAGAACACGGAGCCCCACAAGGCAATCACCGACTTTTCCTTGTCTGAACCGCCTCTCGTCTTGGAGATGGATGCCGTCGTGCAGTATCTGCGCGTGGAAAGTGTTCCCAGTTTGCTCTCCCAATACTTGGGTGCTGCTCGTTTGCCCGATGACCCGGAGAAAGCCTACCTCAAGCAATTGAAGGAGGAGCACAGTCCGCCACTGCAATCGCGCAACTTCTTCTCGGCGGCAGCGTACACCCAATTGCTCAATCTCACCATGCAGCCAGGTTGGCTCCTCGACGTGGACCTAGCAGTCCCCCGCGGCTTCAGCTTCGAGTTTGCCAACGAGGAAGTGGAGCGGCACAGCGAGCGGGCCATCAGTTTCGAGGTGGATGCCCAAGACGTCGATTCGGAGGACCAGACGATTGTTCTGACCAGTATTACCCATCGGCGCGCCGTGGCCCTGGCCTTGTTTACGTCCCTCTGGGTCATCGGTCTGGTGGCTGCATTCCCCGTGCGCTTCGTCTACGTCCGGTACTTCTTGCCGGAGCGATTTGTCCGTAAGTGATCGGATGGCTCGGGTTCTCCTAGGTGCCCGCTGGAATGGTTTCCAGGTCGGGGGGTGGCAAGCCCGCCAATCGAATGGCGTCCAGAATGGCCGGGGCCTCGTCCCACGTGGCTTCGTCGTCGGCGGTGACCAGGATCACCTTGGTCGGAGCCAGCGGGTCTCCCGCCTGCGTGGTGCCAAGCCGAGCCTCGTGGATGCCGGCCGCCCCAATCCACTGTTCGACGATGGCGAGAGTCTCCTCGCGGAAACTAGGGACCTGGAGCGCGGCAAGAAACGCGCCGACGGCGGTGTCTGCTCGAAACGTCACTTTGGCGTCACGGCCCGGTCGGGCCAGCTCAACTGCCTCGAGGTTGGCGAGTTCTTGTACAGTTCTAGCGGAGGTCATGGGGTTGACACCGGTGGCTCGAGCGAGGTCGCGCACGGTCCAAGTGCCGCCCTGGCGGAGGGTCTGAATGACTTCCCATCGGCCGGCGCGCCCTAGAAGCGTCAGCACGGGATTGATTGCAGCCACATGTTTGTCACAAAGATGGGACAAAAGGGGTTTCCCCTATGGTGGCCACGTGGTGCCGGCCCCAGCCGAGTAACACTCTAATAGG
>JBFJXU010000022.1:0-16700 GCA_041622975.1 Thermoplasmatota archaeon | reverse complement strand
ACGCGTGGCGTCGTCGTGGCTGCGACCCGCAAGTCCCGACGTAGTCGGGCTGCGGTTGCCGGCGTTGGTGCCCGTAGGGGATGGAGCGTGGCCTGCTTGCAGGCCGCGGTTCTCACCAACCACGCGTGGCGTCGTCGTGGCTGCGACCCGCAAGTCCCGACGTAGTCGGGTGTCCCGGTTAGCAATGGAAACAGGCATTGGTTCGCCGACAATCGTTAAACGCGCCGAATCGTCGTCGCCCTGCATGCGCGTCATCACCGTCACGGTTCTGCTCATGGCAACCGTTCTTGCGGGTTGCACAGACAATGAACCAACTTTCGACGAAGAAGAGGCGGCCGAAGGCCTAGAATTGGAGGCCACTGATACGACGGGCGTCATTCGCGGCGTCGTTGTGGATCCCGCGATCCGGCCCGTTCCTGGGGTCACGATTACCCTCCCCCTAGACGATGGCACCCTGACCACCGAAACCAACGAGGAAGGCGCCTTTGGCTTCGCTGACTTGCAGCCGGGGTCGTACTTTGTCAAGGCGTCTAAGCCTGGTTGGTTTGATGCGCAAAGCAGCGTGGAAGTGGTGGCCAATGTGGACCGCCCCGCGGTCGTGAAGATTCTCTTCGAGCCTAACCCCTCGACGGCTCCCTATGTGCAGGCCTATCAGTTTGACGGCTTCATCGAATGCAGCTTCAGCCTCCTACTCGTGGGCTTTGCTGCGTGCAGCGTCGCCAACGACGACCAGACGCAAGTCACGAATGACCGTTTCATCAGCATCGAGGAACTGGATGACATTCCTACCTGGAGTCAATCGGAGATGGTCTGGGAGGCCAGTCAAGCCGTCAGCCCGGGTCTAACGCTACTGTACTCCGTGCCAGGCGATGAAGCCCTGTACACGAACTACGCCGAGGACGAAGGCGAAAGTCCGCTCCTCGTAACCGCTGACGACATCACCCTCGACGAACATGCCGTGGGCGACGAAGAACCCCTCATCATCCGCGTCTTTGACAGCCCCATGGAAGGAACCGATGTGCTCGGCGATGTGGATGGTGACGGATGCTTTGACCGACCAGTCCTCGGCGGATGCACGACGGGACTGGGAATGACCATCCAGGAAGAATTCACCATCTACACCCACACGTTCTACCACTTCACGCCCCCCGAGGGCTGGCGTTTCACCAACGACGGCGACCCCCTGGTCCCTGCATGAAACGCCTCGTCGTCATCGTGGCTGCGACAATGCTCCTGGCCGGCTGCACCACGAGTGATGGGGATATGCCCGAAGACGACTTTGCCCTGGAACTTGATGCCACAGAATCGACGGGCGTTATTCGAGGCGTCGTTGTTGACGAGGCCATTCGCCCAATCGTGGACGCCCGCATCACGCTCATGCCCGGCGGCCTAGTGACGACCACCACCGAGAACGGCGCGTTTGGCTTCCAGGGCTTGGAGCCCGGCCAATACTCGCTCACCGTCAATGCCACCCGCTTCATCGAGGCTAGCGTCGATGCGTCGGTAGTCGCTAATGTGGACCGCCCCGATGTGGTCAAGGTGCAACTTGTCGCCAACCCGGCAACCACCCCCTACGTCCAAACCCTAGTCTTCACTGGCTTCATCGAGTGTTCCACCACCCTCGTGGCCCTATGTGCAGTGCCAAACTTGGTCAGCGAGGAGACCGGCAGTGACAACATCACCAACGACCGGTTCATCCAATACTTCCCCATTGACGCCCCCGACCCCTTGCTCATGCAATCCGAGTTGGTCTGGGAATCGACCCAGGCGGCCAGTGACCAACTCTGGTTCTGGCACAGTCATGCATCTGAGGAGGGCATTTTCAATGGCTCATTCGAGTGGGAGATGGGTGAAAGCCCCCTTCTTCTGCAAACGAATGAAGAAGAGATCGCTGCCGAATTCGAAGAAGGCGGCCTTGACCCGCGTTGGCAACTCGTCATCCGCGTGTTCAGTGGGGAGGTGGACGGCTCTACTCCGCCCCAATGTATCGTTGGATTCTGCGGCGGCCCGGGCTTCACCCTGCAACAGGAGTTCACGTCGTATACTCACCTGTTCTACCACTTCACACCGGAAGACGGGTGGCGCTTTACCGACCACGGCGACCCTGTTGTCCCTGCATGAGACAACCCCAACCGGGAGTGGGGTGGAGCAACAACGCTTTTTGACGACCACGGCGACGGTAGCTCAATGCGTACCTGGATTGCCCTTTTCCTGGTGACTGCCACCCTGGCAGGCTGTACTGACAACGCTCCTGTCGAGGAGCCGGGCGGCGGCGACGGCCTCGACTTGCAGGCAACCGAATCCACCGGAGTCATCCGGGGCGTGGTCGTGGACGACGCCATTCGTCCCGTGATCGGGGCGGCCGTGTCCATTCGTGGCACTGCGGGCACCTTTGAGACCCAAACCAACGAGGACGGAGCGTTCGGCTTCCAGGACCTCGAGCCAGGAGCGTGGTTCATCACCGTCACCATGGACGGCTTCTTCCAAGCAACGGCACGCGCCAACGTGGTTGCCAGCGAAGACCTTCCCGACGTGGTCAAGATTCAACTCGAACGCAACCCCGAGGAGACTCCCTACGTCCAGTCGGTGAACTACGCGGGTTTCATTGAATGCACCTCCAGTTTCCTCGTTTTGTGCGGCATCCCCAACCTCCTCAGTCCCCTAGTGTGCGATGAAACAGGGGTTTGCCTAGGCAACAACATCACCAACGACCGGTTCACCCCCACCTTCTATTACGACCCGGGTGCCCTCTGGGTACAAACCGAACTCGTCTGGGATTCAAGTCAGAGCCTGAGCCCCGACCTGTACTTCGAAATGGAAGCCTTGGACGACGGTTGCGACGGCAACACCACGTTCCTTGCCAATGCCGAAGGCCCGAGCCCAATCTTTGCCAGCGCCAACCAAACCGTGCTGGATGAGGCCGACATCAGCGGCGAACGCTGCGGCATTTATCACTCCGTTTTCAGCGGCGGCGCCGTGGAGGATCCCGTCGTCGGCATCGGCGTCGGGGCCACTGTGCAACAGGAATTCCAGTTCTTCAGCCACGCCTTCTATAACTTCCTCCCTGAGGAAGGCTGGCGATTCACCAATGACGGCGACCCGCAAGTCCCGACGTAGTCGCCGGTATCTGCCAGAGACGGTCACCCCGATGGCCGTCGCCTAGCCAAACTTCGACAGTCCAACCTGCCCCGTGCGGCGCATGCGCTCCACGCGCGGCAGGATGTCATCCCAATCCAGTTCCTTCCACTCCAAATCGTGGTCCGCAAGGAGGGCGCGCGCTTTGTCAGCCACGCGGGGTGCTACTAGGATGCCGCGGACGCGTTTGCCATTGCGTAAGGGCTCCACATAGCGCCAAAGTTGTTGGGCTTCCTTGACGCCCGCCGTCGTGCGCTT
Source organism: Thermoplasmatota archaeon (assembly GCA_041622975.1). Classification (GTDB taxonomy): domain Archaea; phylum Thermoplasmatota; class E2; order JACPAO01; family JAHFTW01; genus JBFJXH01. The sequence goes on along the minus strand of JBFJXU010000022.1, from coordinate 13,307 downwards.
AAGTTCCACGATGAGCCTGGTGCCCTGCGCGTCGTCGCCGTCGATGTCGTAGAAGCCACGCTTGCTGTCCCGCTCGCGGCGGCGCGGCACGAAGCCATCCTCGACGAGGTCGGGGTTGGCAAACAAGAGCCGCTGCAAGTCATCCTCACTCCCGACAAGTGCCAGTTCGGCTGCGTCCCGCAGGGGGAATGATTGCGCAAACGCGACGCCATGGAAAATGACCTTCACCAGTTCCTCAGGCTTGGCCCGGTACGCGGTCAACGTGGCCAATCCGTCCTCGAGGCCGGTGTGGAACTGGGCCCCTGGGGGTTGCCAATTCACGGGCTTCGCCTTGGCTGCCGTGTGGATGAGCAGCGTACCATCTGGTTTGAGGATAATCAGGCGTTCGCCTCGGTGGAGTTGGCTGCGAGCCCTCCCTTGGTAGTGGACCTCGCAGTCGCCCACCATCTGAACAACACGGCCCTCCTTGTTGTCTAGGCCCTGCAGTTCGTCGCGAAGAAAATCGCATGCCACATCGGGTTCAGGGTCCCGCACGATGCGCATTACGCGAGGGCTTCCTTAATCTCCTTGCGCATCTCGTCGTCGTTGATGCCGCCGTCTTCGTCGAATTCCTCTTCGATTTCGGCCAGGAGTTCCGCGAATTCGGCGCGGTAGGATGGATCGCTGCGCACTTCTTCAACGAGTTCCTTGGGTAGCAGGTGTTCGAAGATGTCGCGGTATGGGGCCCGGGGGTTCTGGGCGTTGTACTGCTTCTGGCGAACCGTCGCCACGACGGCGGCCTCCACATTCTTGGTGCCAAACCCGGGCGTGGCAAAAGACCGAACGATGTCGTCCTCAGGAACGTCCGGGCACTCCGACTTGAGTTGTGCAAACAAGGCACGACTGGATGCATCGTTGCTGATGACCTTGCGGCCCGCCACCAGTTGCTTCTCCAGGTGTTCCTCGACGGAGAGATCCTTGGCCATGGCGCCGCCGACTCACGGCCTCCTGATAAGGGGCGCGGCCGCGGGAGTGGGCCGTGTAAGCCATCATCACCGGACAACCTAAATCGGGTTCCCTGAGTCGCCCGCTCAATGGAAAAGGTGGACCTCGTCATCGCCGGCCTCGGCGTAATCGCCCTCGTCGCCACCGTCGTCGGTGTCGTAACCTATGAGGATGGCGCCCATGACTACAGCATTATCGCGACCACGGAAGCCTTTGACGCTGGGCAAGTAACCGCGTCACAGGGTACGCCCGTCAGCGTCGAGGTGGATGTGGCGAACAACGCAACGCACGCCACCGTTGTCGTCGAGGCTTCTTACTCGGGGCAATCCGTTGCTGGTGGCAGTGTCACCGCAAACGTGCGCGTCGTGGGACCCGACGGAACCGAGAACACGACGACGCAATCCTTCACCATTGCACCCGCCGCAACGGGTGGCTCCCTTGGCACCATTGAATTGGACAGCACCATGTGGACCACGGTCCCCGAAGGCTTCCGTGGAAGCGACGATGACGCAGCCGCTTTGACAACCATGTGGGAAACGCCCATGCTCGTCGAAGTGACTTTCGAGGGGCCCTCTGGACCCCTTGACAACATTTCCTACACGGCCGCAATCAGCGGGGACTTCCATACCTACGCTGCCACCATCGACCTGCCGGACGTGGAGACCGCATAAGGAGGATCCATCATGGCTGGTGCACGCGGCGAATGGAACAGTCGGTTCGGGTTCATCATGGCAGCCGTCGGCAGTGCCGTCGGCTTGGGTAACCTGGTACGATTCCCTCGAGAACTAGCAGACAACGGCGGTGCGGCTTTCCTCTTCGTCTACCTCCTCCTGTTGCTGTTCGTTGGCCTGCCGGCCATCCTGGGTGAAATGAGTCTGGGTAAAATGACTCAATTGTCACCCGTCAAAGCCTTCCAGAAACTGGGTGGGCCCCACGGCAACAAGTGGGCCGTGCTGGGCGTGTTCGGCATGCTCGCTGCCATTTTCGTCCTGTTCTTCTACACGGTAATGACCGGCTGGACCCTGCGCTTCTTCTTCGCCACCTTCACGGATGGTTGGTGGAGCGACCCTATGGGTTACTACAACGCCGTCGCCTACGGCCCCTGGACCATCTTCTGGCACGGCATCGTCGGTCTCATTGTCGTTGGCATTGTGGCCCGTGGCATCAGCGGCGGCATCGAGCGCGTCGTCACCATCGTCATCCCCGCTTTGTTTGCCATCATCGCAGGCATCGTAATCTACGCTCTGTTCCAACCCGGGATGGGTGCGGGCTACCGTGAACTCTTTGACCCCGACTTTGGGGCATTAACCCCCAATAACATCGCCGCCGCCGTCGGCCAGGTGTTCTTCTCACTGTCACTTGGTCAAGGTGCCATGCTGACTTATGCGTCGTACATGGGCAAGAAGCAGTCTGTGACCGAGGACGGTACCATTACGGCCGCGGCAGACACGGGGGTCGCTATCTTGGCTGGTATGATGATTTTCCCCGTGCTGGCGTTCACGGGTCTCCTCATGGACCCCGCCATTCAGGCGACCCTTGACTCCGGTTCATTCGGAACGGCGTTCATCGCCTTGCCCGCGGCCTTCATCGAGATGGGCCCCGTAGTTGGCCGGATTGTGGGTGGAGCATTCTTCCTTGGCCTGTTCTTTGCTGCACTCTCCAGTGCCATCAGCCTGCTCGAAGTGCCCACCAGTGTCCTCGTCGACAACTTGGGAATCAGTCGCATGAAGGCTGCTCTCTCCGTTGGCCTGATTGTCTACATCTTTGGCATCGTGAGCAGCGTGAGTGAAACTTGGTTCGTCCTCTTTGACGAGATTGCAATCAACTTCTTCATCGTGCTTGGTGTTGCTGTGACCACGTTCTTCGCTGGCTGGATTGTTCCCGGCGTCGCCCAGGAACTGGACGCGAACATCAAGAGCCGCGTCGGGGTCTACCTGGTGTGGCTCATGCGGACGGTGACCCCCGTGGCGATCGTCGTGGTGTTCTTCTTCGGTGGTCTCTTTGGCACCAACGACGCAGGTGACATCACCTTCTGGGCGGAGAATGCTGGCTGGCGAGAACTGGCCCACGACTTCCGCATCGCCTTCGGCATCGAATAGGGCTCCTGCCTACCTCTATCCTTTACTCCCTGCTGCTGGCAGCATGCTTTACCGGCCCGGGCCAGATTTAGCCTAGCCGCCGCTTCCTTGGACTGTACACGGGGGGGCCTTGATGGCCGTGCCAACTCGCCACCATTGCCGTGGGGGAGGGCACTCATGCAAAGGAGAAGGGGAGGAGAAGAATTGCACTGGGCCTGACTAGGAACCAGACAAGAACTTGGACAGGAAGAACATCCCCGCCACAATCAGGACGGCCCCCACCAGGAAAAGCAGTAGGGTAATCCGGTCCTTGCGGCGTTGGGCTTCTTCATCGAGATCCACGGCCGCGGACTCGGGGCGCTTCGATTCGGCCATGGCGCCGCCCAGCCAAATACCCTTCTTAAGCGCCGTGGCCTGCCGTCAGGAGAGAAACTCCAGGCCACCACGTAGGGTTCATAATGGACCCCCTCCTCGCGCCGCCCGTGAACCTGAAGGGGGCAGGAACCGCAGGTAGGCGGGTCCTTGCTGTACTGTGTCTGAGCATAGTGGCCGCGGCCCTTGTGGCACCCAATGGCCTTGGCTTCAGTGGTGGAATCACCAAGGACAACGCGCCGCAACCGGATGTCTTTGAGGCAGAAGGGTGTGTCTCGTGTCATGGTGACCATGCCTTTGCAGCCGGCGCCTTGGATGCCGTGACGTGGGCCATTACTGACGCCGATGGAAACGCCATTGCTGGCAATGCCTATGCGGCGGACGCCACTTACACCATCACCATCACGCTGGATGAAACCAACGCGCCGGAGGCCGGCAACCGTGCCGGGTTCAACATCCGGGCCAGCGCCGGTACCTTCGCTGGCGTCGATGGCTCCAGTCAAGCAAGCGGTGATGGCACCGAAGCCACCCACGTGGATGCCGCTTCCACTGAGTGGACGGTCACCTGGACGGCCCCGCACGAAGGTCCGGCCGTGTTTGATCTCCTCGTTAACGACGTAGACGGCAGCGCCGCTCCGGACCCCGCTGACATGGTTTACCGCGTCGGCTTCTGGCTCACGGACAGTGCCCATGCCGTCCCCGGCGCCGTTTCCCACGAAGAGGAGCACGTGGAGTTCGGTGTCAGTTTGCAACAGTACTGGCTCGGCCTCATTGCCCTAGCCGGCATGACCTTCGTGATGATTTTCACGTTCATCTACATGCGCACCTCCAGCCCTCACAACACGGACAAGAAGGACCGGTAAATGAGCAGCCTCGAGACTCCGACGAACAAGACGCCCGGCGAGGTCCTGCGGCACACGGAGGCGGAGCGCCCCAGCATCATTGGCCTGGCCATTGTGCTCCTCACGGTCTTTGAACTGATTTTGATGGTGTTGGTGTTCACCGCCATTGGCAACGGAGCCAATGATGCAACGGGTCGCGAACCCTCCATTGAGGATGCGCCTCTAGGCAACGTTGTACGCAATGAGCAATCCATCATTGCCCTGTGGCTGGCGGGGGTATTCTTCTGCTTGAGTTGGATTACCCTACTCTACCAACGCTACTTCATGGACCACGTCACTATCGCCAAACGGCGCTTCCGCAAGTGGGAAGACGAGGGGGTGCAGTTGGAATGACTTGTTTCAGTCGCCCCGTGCAAATCGCCCCCCGATGGAGGGAGTGCTAAATGGTCCGCGAGAACCCGAACAGGGAACCTATCCTATCTCGCCGTGGCTTCATTCGCCGCAACGTGCAGTTGGCCGTCGCTGGTGCATTGCTGCCTGGCGGCGTGGCGCAAGTGCTGCCTGCCTTGGCCCCGAGCGCCTTGACGAGTGGCGGGGCCGGTCCGGTCATTCTGCGTGACCCTACTACCAACGCCAAGACGCCTGTTACGGTGGACGACCTAGCAGGGGAACCCCCCGTGGTCGTCACTGCAGAATGGAATTTCCTGCCGGCCGTCGTCTACAAGGTGAAGCGGGCTATCCTCGAGGCCAGTACCGAAGCCCGGGGGTACAACACGGCTCAGCATGCCATGCCGCACCCCACCGAGCCGGAGCACGCCATCGTCGCGTACGAAGGAAAGTGCAAGCACCTAGGGTGCACCGTGGGATGGGACGGCAGCCTTGGTGGCAGTGCCGACATTCCTGATTACAATGAGGACGGCAAGAACGACGGCCGAATTCTCTGCCCTTGCCACCAGGGTCAATACGACATCTACGACCTAGCGCTCAACGTGCCTGGTACGCCACCCCCTTCGCCGCTTAACGTCATCAAGTTCACCATCGAGGACGCCGAGGATGACTTTGGCAATTCGTTTGCCAACTCCATCGTCGGTTTCCGGAAGATCGAACAGAGCGGGCCGCGCCAGGCCGATGAAGCCGGGCCAGGCAGTGCCTTTGCATTCAACACGGAGACCCCATGACCGACCGCGTCCACAAGCAAGGCAAACGCGCCTACGAGGAACTCGCCAAGGAGAAGCGTCTGGGTATCTTCGCCCGCACGTACCTCATGATGCTGGCCTACCTGGATGACTCCATTCGCATCCGGAACCACATTGAGGCAGCCAAACGCGCAAGCCTCAGCATCAATCGGCAGATGCCGCGCAGCCACACCGAACGCTACAAGCTCCAAACCATCTGGTACTGGTACCCCCTGTACTGTTTGGGTGGCCTGGCCTTTGTTTCCTTCCTGATTCTTACTGTGAGTGGTGTCATTCTGGGTATCTACTATGTCCCCAGTTACGAACCCCAAGAGGTGTTCGCCGCACGTAACTCAGTTCAGTTCATCATGGAAGAGGTGACCCTCGGGTACATCTTGCGGGGTGTGCACCACTGGGGTGCCCACATGATGACCGCGTGTGTGTTCCTGCACATGATGCGCGTCTACTTCGTCGGCGCTTACAAGAAGCCCCGTGAACTCAATTGGGTTCTGGGCGTTGCCCTCATCGGTATCACGTTCTTCTTCGCGTACAGCGGCTACCTGCTACCGGCTGACCAGTTGGCCATTGCAGCAGCCACCATCGGCATGAACATGTTTGGCAGCATCCCCGTGCTTGGGGAACCCATTGCGGGCCTCATGTTCAGCGGAACCAGTGTAACAAGCGGTCTGATTCCACGCATGTACTTGTTGCATGTGTGGGTCCTGCCGTTCCTATTGTTCGGGCTCATGGTGTTGCACATGTTTATCGTGTGGCTGCAAGGGATGGCGGAACCGCACTGAGGTGACCAAGTATGCCAAGCATCTCCGAACTCACCAATCTCTACGTCGAAGCCAAGGACGCCTTGGAGAAGGAACGCGGCCCCCCGAAGAAGCAGAAGGCCGTTGAAGGCATCCCCCTGAGCCACGAACTGGTTCGCGATGGCGCCATCGTCAGTTTCCTCATGGGCAGCATCTTCGCACTCATCGCCGTGGCGCCTCCGCCGCTGCACGAAGGCTTCGACCTGACTACACCGCCCACGTTCGTCAAACCGGACTGGTACTTGCTGTGGTCTCTGGGCCCGATTTTCCTTGCCAAATGGCCGATTCCCAACCCGCTGCCGTTTGGCCCTGACCCCCTGATTGACCAGGCTTTCCTGGGCACGATTCTTGTGAACGTGCCGTTCGTCATCCTCATGGTGCTACCCATGCTGGTCCGCGCCAAGAGCCGGCGGCCTATCGAGAGTCCCTGGAACTTCGCAGCTGGCATTTGGGGCTTGGCCTTCGTCTGGTGGATGAGCGTCGTTGGTATTGCGGACATCATCTTCGCCTTCGAAGTCAAGACCACTGGCGGTGCACTCCATTGGTGGTTGGAAGGCGGCTGGTCGCCGAGTCCGTCGGAACTCATCAACTGGCTTGGCGTCATCAGTTTCTGGTGGACCATGCTGCCGACGTTCCTGGCGTTCTGGTTCATCCAACGCCACCGGCCCAAGTACGAGTCTAAACTCAACGCCAACTACTTCAAGGCCCGCTGAGCGCTGCGTCAAATCAGTTGGCGTGCCCGTTCGACCAAGTACGCTACGCGTTCCGGGGACGGCGGGGCGAAGGCCCGCGACTCCTGCTGCGCGGCGGCCTTGACCGCGGCCGCGACTGCCGTTGGTCCAGAGTCCTTGCTGACGTAGTCATGAGCGCCCAATTCAAGCACGACGGGCTCGACGTGCTGTGCCTGAAATCCGCTGACAACCACGATGCGGGCCGATGAGTCGGCTTTGCGCAGTGTCAGCAGGGCCTCCAAGCCGTCGGCGTTCGGCATGGACAGGTCCAGCACAATTACATCTGGATTCGTGGCCGAGGCCGCGAGAACGCCTTGATTACCATCGGTTGCCGTACCAACCACCTGCAAGCCTGCTTGCGCCATGATACGCTCGTAGAGCGACAGGATCTCCGGGTCGTCATCAATGAGGACTACGCGCGTCATTGGCTGCCCCGGGCTCGCCGCAAGTCGCCGGGCCGAACAGCGTGGACGCTGCGTGCTGGCCCCAAGAGGGACGTGATGATGGCGCCGGCCTCTTCCAGGCTTTCATCTACGGCTTTCTTGGCGGCGGCGGCATCGCCGTCCGCAAGGTGCTGTCGTGCGGCCTTTGCGCCTACAATCACTCGGTCATGGATTGCCTGGGCTTCCGCTTGCCGCTGCACGATGTCCTCTAGCAGCGGAGCGCCACCTTGCAGGATGCGGAGTCTCTTGCGCATGCTCAGGTACCAAATCGCTGGTAGGAGGGTGATGGGAGTCCAAATGACCAACAGGGTGTCCGCTAAAGCCAGACGAGATGCGTCACCAACCTCGGCCTCAATACCTACCTCGCGGAGCAGGGCGTGTTCCATGTGAATGCCGTGTCCGATGGCGCAGGTGAGGAAGATCGCGAATGTAGCGGTGGCCAGCGGGTTGTTGCGCCACTGCCGCTCAATGGTTTGGCCACGGCCGATGATGTAGGCAATCGAGGCGTACGTAATCACCAAGCCCCCGTGGGCAATTGCGGTCACGAGCCAACTCATGGGGCGTCCTCCGTTGCCGCTTGGGTCGCCGCAATTTGCTGCTCTAAGTCTGCGGCACGTGAAAGGGTTGCATCAAGTGCGGCTAAAGCGGCCTTCGAATCCTGCAATTCCAGGTTCCACTGGGCTTTCACCAGGCCCTGTACAACGTTGTCATGTACCTCAATCGCTCGGCGCTGCCGCCGACGGAGGTTTTCATACATGGCTGTCCCGGAGACCAGGTGGGGGAATCTCCGTCGGCCCAGCCAGTAGAATGTGCCTGCCGCAGCCGTGGCCCCGTCGGCCACCCATAAGTGCCATTCGCCATAGTGTAAGCGGGCTGCCGCACCGATGGCTGAGCCGGGTGCAAACAAGGGGTAGAGCATCTGCAAGGTATGGATAGCATGGCCCAGGCCGCAAGTGGCGAAAATGAGCATAGTGGCCACGCCCAGGGGGTTGTTGCGCCACTGGCCCTGCTTCCGCAAGGAGTGGGCAAGCAGGACGGCCACCGCTGTGAACGCCACTGCTGTAATGGTAGACCCGACGAAGCCGGGCCACCAGGCGCCTGAGGACATGGCGGTCAACCCTCTCCTGGTGCCTTACTATTAGTGGTCGTCCAACGGACAAAGGGGAATGGGCCTTTGGTGACGAGGTTCCAACCCTGAGACTGGGCTAGTGCCCGCGTCAACTCTAGGCCGATGCCGCGTGATCCCTGCCGTGGCATGGTATTTCCCTGCACCAGCGCCTCTTGATACTTGGCTGGAAGGCCGTTGCCGGCATCCCGAATGACCAGCCCATCATCGTCAATGTGGCATGTAATGGGCTCTTGCCCGTGTTCCTTGGCATTGGCCAGGAGGTTCTGGGCAATGCGCGCAAAGACGCCATCATGGGCGCGGATGCCCGCGATGGGCCCTGTGCCTTCGATCTTGATGGCCACGCCGATGGCCTGGGCTGCGTCACGGACGGCTTCGGCGGGGTCGAAGGGAGGAGTCGGTCCAGCCAATCCAATACCCAGCGCCAGAATATCTTCCAAGAAGCCCTGCATCCGTCGCAGGTGGGCTTCCGCGGCTTCCACGTTGGACCGACAATCTCGTGGAAGTTCTCCTTGGAGGGCCAACTCGATTTCTCCCATGGCAAGCCGCAGTGGAGCACGGAGGTCGTGGGCAATTCCCAGTGACTCTAGCGACGCTAGGAAGGGAGTGCCGGTGGCCCGTGTGGAGTCAAAGGGATGCAATGGGCAACTCTTGGCGTCTAAACTTTTTGAATCCCGTGGGGTGGGCCTATGGTCACGTAGGGCGTCGCCAAGGCTATGATTGGCGAAGCATGCCGGGCCACGTGGAGGAGGACGAGTCACCCCGCCGGGATGTTGCATTGGCCGTGGCTGCCTTGTTCCTGCTTCTGACTGCGTTCTGGATGCCGTGGTGGGCCATTACCGTGGAGCAGGATGGAGAGACGCTTGATGCACGGGGCATTGGCGTTTTCCGAGACCCCGGCGCCGTGGGCCATCATGTTCGCACGATTGGTACGGGGGTCTTGGCGGCTGTAGCAGCGGGTGCATTGTTTGTCCGAGTGGCTGCCCGCAGTTGGGTCCACGAGCCATCCTCGTGGCGGCGCGATTTGGCTCTGGCTGCACTCATTACTGGGGTGGCGCTTGTATCTGCGACGATGTGGCCGACGGATGTGCCCCGGTTCTGGCACGCCTACACCGTCGAAGGCGGGCAGCAGGTGCGTGCCCTCCCCGGCCTGGGGTGGTGGTTGGCCCTTGCGGCAACTCTGTGCGCCACCGGAGCAGCCCTCGTTGCGCGCTCCCATAGTGACAAATAACGGGGCAAAGTGGCCGGCCCATGGCCTTGGTCCTGAAGGAACGTGACTACAAACTGGTCACCATGTTCACGAAGATTGCCGGAATCTTCGTCTTTGCCGCAGGGACAATCAACATCGTTGACTTTGGCCGCATTCTCCTCGGTCTTGGGCTTTGCCTGCTTGGCATCCTCGTGGTCCTGGCACCTGTTCCCATGACCGTGGTCCAACCCGATTCTTTTGCCGAGGCTACCCAGGGCCGCGACGATTTGCTTACTGTCGACGAGTAGGGGTCGCCAGGAAAAGGGGCTAAAGTCCCCTTATCCCCCAGGGGGCCGCTCCGTGCGACGTTTCACGCTGGTATCGAACCTCCTTTAGTACGTCGGCGCAGCCAGTTGTGGTTGGAGACGCCCAACATGGCCCGAACAAACCCGCGAAAAACGAACCTCCGAACTGTGCTCTTGGTCGCCGCTGCCGCAGCAGTGCTCGGTGTGGCTGGTGCGCAGGCACAGACCGTCGATGCCAATGCTTCTACGCGTACTACTGCGGGCATCGGGGATTCCGGTGCCCAGACGGAAACGGACGCCAGCGCATCGCAAGGCGAGTCCGGGACTACTGTTGCGAGTGGAGCCTCCTCGGATGGTAGCGCCACAGTTGGCGGAGATAGCCACGCCGGCATCACCGCTGGGGACGAGCCGTCCATCCAGATTGACGGGAATTCTGTGACCGGAAGTTCTGGTGGAGGCGCGAATATCGACCTTGGCGTCCAACTCAGTTCGGATGACATCGTCGAGGAACTGTCCGCTCTATGTCAAGACGCGGACCTTCACATTGAACATGACACCAGCACACCATTTGTAGAAACTGACGGATCCGCATCCGCTCGCCTTGGGGACCTATGCAAAACGGCGACGGCCCTTGCGAGTTCCGCAGTGGGGGACACCAGTGCTGATGTCGAATGCACCGCCACAGGTGACGCCGACGCCAATGCAGAGGGCGACGGCGGCGCCAAGGCGGGCGTTGGGGGCGCGGCCAAGCGCTTCTGGACCAAGATTACAGCTTGGTTCTGAAGGTAGGGTCGCCCCCTTCTTTTCCCTCTTTGCTCCCTTCTTCCTCATCCTCTAGGCGCTGACTGACGGGGTCGAAGCGATCGCTGACCTCGTCGTGGCCTTCGGGTTCTACTTGGATGGTGCAATGGTCGAGGCCGAATCGCTCGGCAAGCATTGCCTCCATGGCAGCCGTAACTTCCCAGAATTCCGTTAGGTGACTTGTCGCGATGGTGGCGTGGAGGCTTGCGCTGTGCCGGCCGGGGGTGAGGGTCCAAACGTGGAGGTCGTGGACGTTGACGACGCCCGGCACGGACTCTACAGCACGCTTGACGTCATCGGCCATGATGTGGCTCGGGGTGCGCTCGAGGAGGATGCTGCTTGTGTCGCGAATCAAGCCCACTGCCGCGACGCCGATGATGGCGGCAACGACGAAACTGACCAGGGTGTCGTAGATGGGGTCGCCCGTGAATCGCACGAGCAATGCGCTCGCGATTACACCAAGGCTGGCGAGCGCATCCCCCATGACGTTGAGGAATGCGCCCCGTGTGTTGATGCTGTCTTTGGCGTCGGTTTGGAGGAACTTGGCGGCTACCAGGTTGGCAAGAAGGCCAATAATGGCGACGGGCAGAACGATGTTCGTGTCCAGGTGCTCGAGTGGGCTGTTGAGTCGTTCAATGGCTCGCCCAACGATGAAGAGAACGACGCCGAGCAGGAGGAATCCATTTGCTGCCGCGGCCAGCACTTCGGCTCGGTAGAAACCGTACGTAGCCCGGGGCGTGGCGGGTCTTGCTGCCCACCGGAGTGCCATGTACGCGAGAAGCAACCCGGATATGTCTACGAACAGGTGGCCAGCGTCCGACAGGAGCGCCAGGCTGCCCGTGACCCAACTGGCCCACAATTCTAGAATGAGGACGCTTCCGCTAGCCGCGACCGCGATGAGGATGTTGTTCCCGAAGCGCTTGTGGCGCTGCGGGGGGTCCACATGTTCGAGGTGAATGTTGATGGTGCAAGACCGCAACCCACCGACAAAAGGGAGGCGGTCCTAGTCGGCGGGGCGGGGGCTGGATCTCGGCATGTGCCGCCTGCGCTGACATGTTCATGAATTCCATGTTGGGTGCACTAATGGGGCAAATGAACCGATTTCTAGCCGGGTATGTTATGAATCGAGTCTTCAATCGGGCATTGGTCGAACGACCGGATTGATGCACATGATACGCCAAGCCTCCTCTGCTGCCATGTTGGGTGCCATCGCGCTCGCCCCCTCGGCCGGCGCCCAAGATGCCGCCGCCACGAACGCCGCAACACTAGACATCCTGTGGTTGTTCCTCGCCGCGTGTCTCGTCTTCCTAATGCAAGCAGGGTTTGCTCTGCTGGGTGCCGGCGCAGTACGCAGCAAGAACACCGCCAATTACCTCGTCAAATCAGTGATGGACTTTGGCCTCGGCGCGTTGGTCTTCCTCGCCGTCGGCTATGCATTCATGTTTGGCACGGGCCGGATCGTGGGCAGCACACGCTTTGGCCTCGTCGGCGCAGACGGCCCGGAGTTGGCGTTTTTCCTCTTCCAAGTGATGTTTGCTGCCACCGCCGCCACCATCGTCGCCGGAGCCGTTGCCGAGCGCATGCGCCTCAAAGCGTACGCCATCTACACGGTCGCCATCACCGCCGTCATCTACCCCGTGTTTGGCCACTGGACGTGGGGGGGCGGCTTCCTTGCCGAGATGGGTTTCGTTGACTTTGCAGGTAGTGGCGTAGTACACGCCGTGGGCGGGCTACTCGCGCTGGTGGCGGCTGTCATCCTCGGTCCCCGCTTGGGCCGCTTTACGTCCGACGGCCCCAGGGATATGCCTGGTCACAACCAGGTTTACGTCGTGTTGGGAACCCTGCTGCTATTCTTTGGCTGGTTCGGCTTCAACGCCGGCAGCACATTGGCGGCCGGAGACCCCCTCATCCCCCTCATTGCGGTCAACACGTTCCTAGCGGGGGCCGCCGGTGCAACCGCAGTATTCCTTGTGCGAATGAACGGGCCCATGCGCTTGGCAGACATCTGCAATGGCATGCTGGCCGGTCTCGTGGCGGTCACTGCCCCAGTCGCGTTTGTGCAGCCCTGGGCCGCAGTCGTCATCGGTGGCCTCGGCGGCGTCATTTACCTGGTGGCCAACAAGGTACTCCTGACCCTACGCATCGATGACCCCGTGGGTGCAATCGGCGTACACGGCATCACGGGCATCTGGGGCGTGCTCGCCGTGGGCATTTTTGCCGATGGCACAGGCGGCGTCACGGGCATCATCGCTGGCGATACTACCCAGATTGTCACGCAACTCATCGGCGTCGGCGTCCTGCTAGCCTGGACGCTCAGCGCCGGATTCCTGCTCTTCAAGGGCCTCGATGTGACAATGGGGTTACGAGTGGATGCCGCCACCGAGCAGAAGGGCCTCGATGATTATGCCCATGGGGGTAGCGTGTACCCTGAACTGACGGCTGT